>NZ_DFQP01000070.1:0-76511 GCF_002377845.1 Microbacterium sp. UBA3486 | reverse complement strand
GGCGGATGCGGAATCGGCTGCAGCCGCTTCCGGCGCGGCATCCGTCTTCGCCGCCTTCTCGGCCTTCGCCGCCTCGGCCTTCTCGGCCTTGGCCGCAGCCGTCGCGGTGCTCGCACGACGCGGCGCGCGCTTGCGGGCAGGCGCGGACTCGGTCGTCGACTCCGCGGATGCCGCGGGTGCCTCGGCGGTGGGCGCCGACTGATCGTTCTGGGTCTCGGAGAGGTTCTCCACGAGTACTCCCTTATATGTCATGGGGAATGAGCGTTGAACGCACACAACGGGTGCTGCGCGCGATCGCACGGGCTGACGCTCGGCGCCAGCCAGCCTCGGCAGGCGGCTCTGGAATGAGCTCTGCCACAGGGGTTTGCGTGCGGGTCTTGCAAGAGATGCAATGGGGCCAGATTCACGCAGTTACGTGGAGCCCTCCGCTCGAGTCCCCACTGTACCACCACGGACGTCGACTGCGAGCAGGAGCGCCTCCCACGGGGTGTCGGTGACTCGATCGGCCAGCTCGACCGCATCCTGGCGGCTGCCGGGACCGTCGGCAAGCACGAGGACGCTCGGGCCGGCTCCGGAGACGACGGCCGCGAAGCCTGCGGCCCGCAGTGCCTGCACGAGACGCTGCGTCTCGGGCATGGCTCCGGCCCGGTAGTCCTGGTGCAGGCGGTCGGCGGTCGCGTCCAGGAGGAGTTCGGGGCTCTGCATCAGAGCGGCGATCAGCAACGCCGAGCGCGAGACGTTGAACACGGCATCGGCCGTGGACACCTGCGGGGGCTGCAGCGATCGCGCCTGCGACGTCGACATCGTGTACGCGGGGACGAGCACGAGAGGCGACACGCCGCGATGCACGAGCAGCTTCTTGTGCTGTGGTCCGCGCTCGGACATCCACGCGATCGTCAGCCCGCCGAATAGCGCCGGAGCCACGTTGTCGGGGTGGCCCTCCAGCTCGGTCGCGAGGCGGAGGAGGTCGGTGTCGCCGATCTCGACGTCGCCCGCGAGCAGACCCTTCGCGGCGAGGACTCCCGCGGCGACGGCGGCTCCGGAGGACCCGAGGCCGCGACCGTGCGGCACGCCGTTCTCGGCGACGATCCGCAGCCCGGGTACCGGGCGGCCAGCGTCGGCGAAGACATACGCGATGGTGCGGACGATCAGGTTCGACTCGTCGCGGGGGATCTCGGTCGCGCCGGATCCTGTCACCTCGATCTCCAGCTGGCCCGGGGGCAGGGCCGTCACCTCGAGGGTGTCGTAGATGCTGAGCGCCAGGCCCAGCGTGTCGAAGCCGGGGCCGAGGTTGGCGCTCGTCGCGGGAACCCGCACCTCGACGGTGCGCCCCGGGACCGCGTCACCCGCGGCCGGCGCGACGGCTGCTGCCATCGTCACTCGCCTTCCACCCGGAGCACCGAGACCACGCGGGCCACGACCTCGCTGTCGGCGAGAGCGTCGACGGTGGCGCTGAGTGCCTGCTCGGTCGCGCGATGCGTGCCGATGATCAGACGGGCGGTCGGTTCGTCCTCCCCCTCGACGGTCTGCACGACCGTCGCCACCGAGACGTCGCCGTCGCTGAGGATGCTCGCGACGGTGGCCAGCACGCCGGGCGCATCCGCGACCTCGAGCGTGATCTGGTAACGGGTGGTGACGTGGCCGATCGGCACGACGGGAAGGTTGGCGCGAGTGGACTCCCCCACCCCGACCCCGCCGGCGATGTGGCGACGAGCGGCCGAGACGACGTCGCCGAGCACCGCGGACGCGGTCTGCACACCGCCGGCACCTGCACCGTAGAACATCAGCGAGCCGGCGGCCTCGGCCTCGACGAACACCGCGTTGTTCGCGCCGTGCACGGAGGCGAGCGGATGCGAGGTGGGCACCAGGGCCGGGTAGACCCGCACCGAGATGGACTCGGCGCCGTTCGCCTCGATGCGCTCGCAGACGGCGAGCAGCTTGATCACGAAGCCGGCGGCGCGAGCCTCTTCGATCATGGAGGCCGTGATCGAGGTGATGCCCTCGCGGTAGACGGCGTCGAGCGGGACCGCGGTGTGGAACGCGAGACTCGCGAGGATGGCGGCCTTCTGCGCGGCGTCGTACCCCTCGACGTCGGCCGTGGGATCGGCCTCTGCGTAGCCCAGGCGCTGCGCATCGGCGAGCACGTCGGCGAAGTCGGCGCCCTCGGTGTCCATCCGGTCGAGGATGTAGTTCGTGGTGCCGTTCACGATGCCCATGATGCGCACCACACGGTCGCCGGCGAGCGAGTCGCGCAGCGGACGGATGATCGGGATCGCTCCCGCGGCCGCGGCCTCGTAGTACACGGAGGCGCCCACGCGGTCGGCCGCCTCGAAGAGTTCGGGCCCGTGCGTCGCCAGCAGCGCCTTGTTGGCTGTCACGACGTCGGCTCCGGATCCGATCGCCTGCAGGATGCTCGTACGGGCCGGCTCGATTCCGCCGATGAGCTCGATCACGATGTCGGCACCCAGGATCAGCGACTCGGCGTCGGTGGTGAAGAGCTCTTTGGGCAGGTCGACGTCACGGGGAGCGTCGATGTCGCGCACGGCGATGCCGGCGAGCTCCAGTTCGGCGCCGGCACGGTCGGCGAGCTCGTCGCCGTGTCGCAGCAGGAGAGCCGCCACCTGAGAGCCGACTGCCCCGGCACCCAGCAGCGCCACGCGAAGTCGTCGGTAGTCAGTCATGGTTACTCCTTCGGAGGTGGGTCATTGGTCTCCCTCGGGGGCGTTCGCCCCGTCGATGCCCGCGTCGCGGGCCAGCACGTCGTCGATGGTCTCGCCACGGACGATGACCGTAGAACGTCCATCGCGCACGGCGACGACCGGCGGACGCGGCACATGGTTGTAGTTGCTCGCGAGCGAGACGCAGTACGCGCCGGTCGCCGGAACCGCGAGCAGATCGCCCGGCACGAGGTCTTCGGGCAGGTACTCGTGGTCGACGACGATGTCGCCGGACTCGCAGTGCTTGCCGACCACGCGGCTGAGGCGGGGCCCGCCCTCGCCCACGCGGGAGGCGAGCCGTGCGGAGTACTGGGCCCCGTACAGAGCGGGACGCGCGTTGTCGCTCATGCCGCCGTCGACGCTGATGTAGCGGCGTACGGCTCCGGAATCGATCGTGACGTCCTTGGTCGTGCCGACCTCGTAGATCGTGACGCCCGCCGTACCGACGATGGCACGGCCCGGCTCGAAAGAGAGCGCAGGGACGGGGATGCCCCGAGCGGCGCAGTCCTCGGCGACGGCGGTGATGATCGCGCCTGCGAGTTCCTCGATGGGCGTCGGGTCGTCGACGCGCGTGTAGGCGATGCCGAAGCCGCCGCCGAGGTTGAGCTGCGGCACGGGGCCGCTCTCGAGCAGCGCCGCATGCAGGTCGAGCACGCGGGACGCCGATTCGCGGAACCCGGCGACGCCGAAGATCTGCGATCCGATGTGGCAGTGCAGACCGGCGAAGACCAGGCCGGGGATCTCACGGATGCGCGCGACGGCCTTCTCCGCATCCGGGAGCGGGAAGCCGAACTTCTGGTCCTCGTGAGCGGTCGCGAGGAAATCATGGGTCTCGGCATGGACCCCGCTGATCACGCGCACCAGCACACGCTGCGTGGCTCCGGTGCGAGCGGTGATCGCCGCGAGGCGCTCGATCTCGACGGCGCTGTCGACGATGATCGTGCCGACGCCGACCTCGACGGCTCTCTCCAGCTCGACGACCGACTTGTTGTTGCCGTGGAAGCCGATGGATGCCGGCACGACACCGGCCGCGAGAGCCACCGCCAGCTCTCCCCCGGTGCACACGTCGACGCGAAGTCCCTCGTCGACCACCCACCGCGCGACCGTGGTGCAGAGGAACGCCTTGCCCGCGTAATAGACCTGAGCCGTGGTGCCGTTCTCGGCCGCCGCCTGGTCGAAGGCGAGCCGGAACCGCCGTGCACGCCCCCGCACCTCGTCTTCGTCGAGCACCAGCAGCGGGGTGCCGTAGGTGCGGGCGAGCGTGGTGGCGCTGACGCCCGCGATGTCGAGAACGCCGTCGGGATCGCGCACCGCGGAGGCGGGCCAGACGCCGTCGGCGAGGTCGTTCGCGTCTTCGGGGACGGCGAGCCATTCCGGAGCGAGCGAATCGGCAGGGAGAAGCACTGATCACCAATCGTGGGAAGGATCTCGGGCGGGGCACGCACATCGAGGCTGACCCGATTCTAGGGCACCGCTCGGTCGCCCTTGGTCAGGGTGACGCGCGGCGTCAAGCCCCTGCGGGTGACCGGCGTCGCCTCATAGTGTGGGGGCGTGACGAACAGCGAAACGAGATCAGACTCCCCCGCAGGGCCGGGGCTCATCGCGCGCATCACCGGGCCGGTGATCGCCTGGGCTCTCGCGCGCCGACCGGTGCGTGCCGCGCTGCTCTACACGGAGCGTCGCGGACCGATGCTCGCCGACAGCGTCACGTACCGGGCGCTCTTCAGCGTGTTCGCCGGCGTGCTGCTGGGCTTCTCCATCGCGGCGCTGTGGCTCGCCGGGAATCCCGTGGCCTGGCAGGCGATCATCGACTCCGTGCAGACGGCGGTACCGGGGCTCATCGGCGAGGACGGCGTGATCAAGACCGAGGACCTGCGTGCGCCCGCCTCGCTGTCGATCGCCGGGATCATCTCCCTCGTCGCCCTCGTGGGGTCCGCGCTCGGCGCCATCGGCTCACTGCGCACCGCCGTGCGCGTGCTCGCCGGGACGGTGCAGGACGACATCCTCTGGATCTGGGTGATCCTGCGCAACCTCGCGCTCGCGCTCGGCATCGGTGTCGCGTTCGTCGCCTCGGCCTTCCTCACGTTCGCCGGCCAGCTCGGCGTCACATGGATCGCCGGAATGCTCGGCCTTCCCGAGGACTCGCCCCTCGCGGCCTGGACGGTGCGCCTGGTGTCGCTCGTGGTCGTCTTCGCCCTGGATGCGGTGATCATCATCGGCGTGTTCCGCCTGCTGTCCGGTGTCCGCCCGTCGCCCCGATCGCTCTGGTCCGGTGCACTGTTGGGCGCACTGGGACTCCTGGCGCTGCAGGAGCTGTCGGGCCTGTTCGTGGGTGGCGCCACGAGCAATCCGCTGCTGGCCTCGTTCGCCTCGCTGCTCGCGCTGCTGATCTGGCTGAACTTCTCCGCGCAGGTGATGCTGTTCGCCTGCGCCTACATCGTGACGGCCGAAGAGGAGAAGTCCGATCGCGTGCACGCGAAGTTCGCGGCGACCACGTTTCCGCAGCGACGGCTGCAGCGCGCGGAGGTCGACGTGCAGATCGCCACGGCCGAACTGCGAGCGGCGCAGAAGGCCGCGAGTCCTGACGCCACTTCGTGACCGGGCGCCCTCGTTGTGACCAGATCGAGTAGATTGGTCACAACGAGAGGGTGCTATGAATCCCCGACGCACGAGCATCGGCCTCCCCCATGCCACGGTCTCCGCCCTGGAGTGGCGACCGGCATCCGAGTCCGGTATGCCCGTCCTGCTCCTGCACGGCGGTGGTGCCGATAACGCCGAACTCTCGTGGAGTGCGGTCGGACATGCTCTCGCCGAGGCGGGGCATCGCGTGATCGCGCCCGACCATCCTGGCTTCGGGCAGAGCCCACGTCCGGAGCGGCCGCTCACTCAGGAGCGGCTCGTTCGATACGTGGGCGAGCTCGTCGACGGGATCGGTCTCTCCGACTACGCCGTCGCCGGCCTCTCGCTCGGCGGCGGCATGGCGGTCGGGCATCTGCTGGATCGACCCGGCCGCGCACGATCAGCGATACTGCTCGGATGCTATGGTCTGATGCCCCGTCTGGCCGACGGCTTCTCCGGTCGGTTCACGCACTTCGGCACATTCCTCCTGCTGCGTTCGGGTCTGCTCGCCCGGATGACCCGCGCGTACGCGCACAACCGTTCGGCGATGGAACGAGGGCTGCGAGAACTGGTGCGGAATCCGACAGCGCGCACGCCTGAACTCGTGGATGCGGTGCTCGCCGAGGCCGCCACCGGCACCGGCCTGGAGGTCTTCGGGGAATGGCAGCGCGATCAGGTGCTCTGGAATCGACTGCGCACCGTGTACGTCGAGCAGCTGCCTTCGATCACGACACCCACGCTCCTCGTGCACGGCGATCGTGACTCCGGCGTTCCCCTCGCGCGCATCCGGTTCGCCGCCGAGCAGCTGCCGGTGGGGTCGCTGGTGACCGTGCCCGATGCCGGCCACTGGGTGCAGCGCGACCGCGCCGACCTCGTCATCCCGGCGATGCGGGACCACCTGGAAAGGAGCGGCGATGCCCAGGCCCCGCGTCCCTGACCGTCGCGAGCGCATCCTCGACGCGGCCGAACGACTGGTGCTCGCGCAGGGCTTCGACACCGTGAGCGTGGCGTCGATCGCCGACGGCGCCGGGATCGCCAAGGGCGCGGTCTACCTGGAGTTCAGCGGCAAGCGGGAGATCCTCGATGCACTCCTGCAGCGCGGGACGGCGCGCATGAATGACCGCGTGAGCCGCGAACTGGGCGACCGACCCCGCCTGAGTTCCGCGTATCGCGCCTCCGCACGCGCGCTGAGCGCCGATGCGCTGATGACGGCGGCGTTCCTCGACGACCGTGGCATCCTCGGTGCGCACGTGGCGGAGATCACGGACGGCCGGTATCGCGATCGGCAGCGGCGCGTCATCGACTGGCTGCACGGCATGCAGCGGCGCGGCGAGATCGTGGCGGACGTGGACGTCGAGGCGCTCGCCCTCGCGCTCTCGAGCGCGTCGATCGGGCTGCTCTCGGCGGCACGACTGCTCGGGCCGTTCGACTCCGCTCAGCTCGAACGCGCGATCGACACGATCGGCCGCATGGCCGAGACCTTCGAGAGGACCTGACGATGCATGTGGAGAGCTTCGGAGCACGCGACGGACATCCCCTGCTGCTCCTGCACGGTGGAGGTGTCGCCGGGTGGATGTGGGAGCCGTTGCGCGCCCACCTCAGCGAGCGTCTGCGCATCGTCGTCCCCGATCTTCCCGGACATGGTCACAGCACCGACGAGGCATACGTGTCTCACGCGGTCACGACCGCTGCCCTCGCCCGCGTGCTGGACGACGTCGGGAGACCTGCCACCGTCATCGGCTTCTCACTCGGCGCCCAGCTGACCGTGCAGCTCGCTGCGCAGCACGCAGAGAGGGTGCGGAACGTCGTCGTGGTCAGCGCACAGGCCGCTCCGATGTGGGCGACCCGCCTCACACTCGCCCTCCTCGGCGCGACCGCGGGCCTCGCGAAGAAGCAGTGGTTCGCCCGTATGCAGGCCCGGGAGCTGTTCATCCCGGGCGAGCTCCTGGACGACTACGTGCGCACGTCGGCCGGCATCTCACGGGAGAGTCTGCTGCGCTCGGTCGAGGAGAACCTTCGATTCTCACCACCGGCAGCCTGGCGGTGGTATCCCGGAGCGGCGTCGATCCTCGTCGGGGGGAAGGAGAGGCCACTCATGAAGCGCTCGGCGGCTCTGCTCCACGCCTCACTCCCCCACAGCGATCTGCGAATCGTCGACGACTGCGGACACGGCATCCCCCTGCAGCGTCCCTCGTGGCTCGCCCGACACATCGAGGCGACACTCGACGAGCACCCTCAGCCGGCATAGCCCCGGGATGCCGCCGAGAGCGCCGCCGGAAAGCGACTCGGGGTCAGCTCGGGCAGACGCCCTTGTCCTGGAGCGTGGTGTCGGTGACGATCGCCCCGTTCACATCGATATCGATCACGGCGGCACCGTCGACGACCTCGAGTCCGGTGAGGGTGAGTCCGGCCGGCAGCCTATCGGCGACGCATACCCGTTGCGGTTGCGTCAGGCCCTCGCCGAGGGAGCCGAGCGTGGAAGCGGCCCGGTCGAGATCGATGTCGAGTCCGCCGATGCTCGCGGCGACCGGGGTGAACTCGAGATCGCCGTCGACCGTGCCGGGCGTGAGGGTCAATGACAGCGGGACCGCAGCTCCGAGCACGCTGATCGACCCGCTCACCGTGGCGTTCGGGGCAGCGAATTCCACGGAGTCGACGGGCAGATCGGTGCCGGCGAGCAGAGACGTGAACTGCTCCTGGTCGATGCGGATGGCCCCGGAGGCGCCGCCCAGATCGCCGCCGTGCAGCGGGACGTCCGTCGCTGTCACATCGACGGCGCCCGTGATGCCCTCCAACGTCACCGAATCCGTCGACAGACGCAGCGTGTCGAGGGTGCCGCCGATCAGCTGCGGCAGCAGGAGTCCCTGCGTCTCGACGTCGAGCTGCTGGTCGGCGGGCAGGTCGAGCTGTTCCACGACGATCGACCGCACGACGCCGGGGAGCACGGCTCGAGCGATGAGTTCCGCGGCGACCACGAGCACCGCGAGCACGACGACCACGATCAGCAGCACCCATGGCCAGCGGGGCCTTGTGCGCGGCGCGGCCGCCTCCTGAGCGGAGGCGGAACCGGGGATCACGAGCGTCGGATGCTCCGCGGCGGCGTCGGGGTACGGCAGGGTGTGGTTGTCGTCGCTCATGCCTGCCATCCTGCCGTACCGAGGAGAACGCCGAGCCGCACTACATCCGCTCTGGTGCGGAGACGCCGAGGAGCTCGAGTCCGTTGCGCAGCACCTGACCGGTGGCGTCGTTGAGCCACAGCCGGGTGCGGTGGACGCTCTCGATCGGGTCTTCGCTCAGCGGGATCACGCGGCAGTTGTCGTACCAGCGGTGGTACAGGCCGGCGAGCTCCTCGAGGTAGCGGGCGACACGGTGCGGTTCGCGCACCTCGGCGGCGAACGCCACGATGCGCGGGAACTCCTGCAGCGCGCCGAGCAGCGCGGCCTCTGTCTCGTGCGTGAGGGTCTCGGGAGCGAACTCCGAGCGGTCCACACCGGACTGGCCGGCGTTGCGTGCGACGTTGTGGGTACGCGCGTGGGCGTACTGCACGTAGAACACCGGATTGTCGTTCGTGCGCTTCTGCAGCAGCTCGGGGTCGAGGTCGAGCGGCGAGTCGGCAGGCGAGCGCTCCAGCGAGTACCGCAGCGCATCGCTACCGAGCCAGTCGAGCAGATCATCCATCTCGATGATGTTTCCCGCACGCTTGCTGAGGCGCGCACCGTTGATCGACACCATCTGGCCGATGAGCACCTGGACGTTCTTCTCCGGGTCCTCTCCTGCCGCTCCGGCGACGGCCTTGAGGCGGTGCACGTAACCGTGGTGGTCGGCGCCGAGAAGGTAGATCTTGTTCTGGAAGCCGCGGTCGCCCTTGTTCAGGTAGTAGGCGGCGTCGGCGGCGAAGTACGTGTACTCGCCGTTCGACCGGCGGATGACACGATCCTTGTCGTCACCGAAGTCGGTCGTGCGCACCCACACGGCGCCCTCGTCGTCGAACACGTGTCCCTGTTCGCGCAGACGGTCGACGGCCTGGTCGATCAGGCTCGTGCCGGACGCATCCTTGGCGTGCAGCGTGCGCTCCGAGAACCAGACGTCGAACGGCACGTTGAAGCGGTCCAGCGAGCTCTTGATCTCGGCGAGCTGGAATTCGTACGCGAGTTCCATCGCGACAGCGGACTGCTCGGCATCCGGCAGCTGCAGCAGGTCGGGTCGCGCCTCGAGCACACGGCCGGCGAGGGTCGTGATGTACGCGCCCGGGTAGCCGCCCTCGGGGGTGGGCTCGCCCTTCGCCGCCGCGAGCACCGAGCTCGCGAAGCGCTCCATCTGCGCACCGGCGTCGTTGATGTAGTACTCACGCACGGCGTTCGCACCGCTCGCGAGGAGCAGACGCACGATCGAGTCGCCGAGAGCAGCCCAGCGCGTATGGGCGATGTGCAGCGGACCGGTCGGGTTCGCGGAGACGAACTCGACGTTCACGCTCACTCCCGCCTGCGACGCGTTCGTGCCATAAGCGCTACCGGCATCGACGATGACCTTCGCCAGCGCACCCGCCGCTGCGGCATCGAGACGGATGTTGATGAACCCGGGGCCCGCGACCTCGGCGTTGGCGATGCCGTCGACCTCGGCGAGGCCGTCGACGATCTGCTGCGCGAGCTCGCGCGGGTTCGTGCCGAACGGCTTGGCCAGGCGCATGGCGATGTTCGAGGACCAGTCGCCGTGGTCGCGGTTGCGGGGGCGCTCGAGCACGATGTCGGATGCAGCGAGCTCCAGCGGCTCGCCGGGACGTCGTTCCTCGGCGATCGGGGCGAGGACGGCGAGGAGGGCTGCGGCGAGGGTTTCGGGGTTCATAGCCTCCCCAGTTTACGGGGCAGGGAGTGCACGACCGACGGCGCGGGGCTCCCCGAATTTGCGTTCGGCCTCCGGTGATCTACTCTCATGCCATGAAGCCGCCCGCCACCCGTCGCCGAGTGGGCGCCGCCGGTATCGCCGCCGGCCTGCTCATCGCCGTCGCGGCAGTGGTCCTCGGCGTGTGGCGGCCATGGATCCCGGCGCCCTCCACGACTCCGATCAGCGCACCCGCCGATGCGGCATCCGGCCCCTCGGCGGTCATCGCTCCGGCGCCGCTCGTCCTGCCGGAGCATCCGACCGTGCTGGTGTTCGGCGACTCCTGGACCTACGGTTCGGCGGCGACCGTCCCGACCCTCGGCTACGCCTACCTGTTGGCGGACCTGCTCGACGGCGAAACCGTCGTGAACGGAGTCCGCGGGAGCGGATACCTGAAGCCCGGGATCGACGGCCCCTCCTTCGGCGAGCGGATCGCCGCCCTCGACACGTCCCTCTCGCCGGATCTCGTCATCATCCAGGGGTCCATCAACGACCGCGCACAGGGTGTCGCCGGGTACCGCGAGGCCGTCAACGCCGCGTGGGACGCGATGGCCGCCACCTACCCGGAGGCGACGATCGTGGTGCTCGGTCCGGCGCCGCACGAGCTCCCCGTGGGCGCGGCCACCGCGCGTATCGACGCGGATCTCTCCGAGCTCGCCGCCGCACGCGGCTGGTGGTACATCTCCCCCATCGCCCAGGACTGGATCACCCCGCAGAACTACCTCGACGTGATCGACGTGGAAGCGGGACGCCAGCATCCCTCCACGGACGGCCACCGTTATCTGGCCGAGAAGCTCGCTGCGGCGCTGGACGAACTGCGCGCCGCGCCCGTCACCGTGGCCGGTGGGTCGGAGACCACCCCCGACGAGTGATATTGTCGATCGGTACGCCTCCGTAGCTCAGTGGATAGAGCGCCGGTTTCCGGTACCGTAGGTCGCAGGTTCGACTCCTGTCGGGGGCACACACGTTGTACGCGAATGGAACGTCAATCCATACGAAGTCCATCCGAGTATGAGAAAGCCGCCTGGTTCCAGGCGGCTTTTCTCGTCAACAGGACCGGCGAGCACTAGTGGGGCTTCGGACCCGCGTCATGGCGAGCACCGGGCCCGCTCGACGTCGGTGGATCACTCCGACTGAGCGCTCTCCATGGCGGACAGACTCCCCAGCAATCGGAGACGCTCTTCGGTGGGGCCGCCCGGCGAGGGGGTCATGGTGAACATGACGAGCCCGGGATCCGCAGGCAGCTCGAAAGCCTCGTAGTCGAAGAAGAGCGCCCCGACGTCCGGATGGTGGATCCGTTTGCTTCCGGTGCGGTGGAAGCGAACATCGTGGGCTGCCCAGCGCGTACGGAAGACGTCACTACGCGTGACGAGTTCGCCGATCAGATCGGTGAGGTCCTTGTCGTGCGGGTTGCGTCCCGCTTCGATTCTGAGTGAGGCGACGATGCTGTTGGCCCCGGACTCCCAATCGACGTAGAAGTTCTGCGCAGCGGGGTTGAAGAACGTGTAACGGGCGTTGTTGCGCTGATTGGCGGCGTCGTCCAGAATCGGCGCGAAGACGGCCCGACCGATGACGTTCACGGCGAGGAAGTCCTTGCGTGCGTTCGAGATGTAGGCGGGAACGCTGATGCTGTCCAGGAGTCGCTGAAGCGCGGGCCGGATGACGGGCGTCGCAGCCCGCGGACGTGCGCGTGCAGAACGGTTCGGGGCGGCGTTTCGGGCGAGGTCATGGAGGTGGGCGAGCTCGGCGTCGTCGAGGTGGAGTGCGCGCCCGAGCGACTCGAGCACTTCCGGAGAGACGCCGGACAGGTTGCCGCGCTCCATCCTGGCGTAATAGTCGACGCTCATCCCGGCCAACATGGCCACCTCTTCGCGGCGGAGACCGGTGACACGTCGTCGGCCTCCGCCGATGATGCCGGCCTGCTCCGGGGTGAGTCGTGCTCGCCGCGTGGAGAGGAACTCACTCACCTCGGCTCGTTGTGTCATGCCTGCCACGTCGTGCCTTCCCGTCGTGTGTGGATGGGTGTCGTGTGCGGATACGTACCGACCGGGGGCGCTCACGAGCCGCCGGTCGACGAGCTACCGGCCGAGCCGGCTCAGGTCGTCCCGCACGGTGGCCGGTTCGTCGATGAGAGGCATGTTCGGCATGTCGAGTGCGCCGTCGATTCCAGTATCTCGGACGAGCGCCTCGAACTCGGGGGCCAGGTCCTCCTGCGCTGCCCCTCGCTCCGCGACCAATTCAAGGGTTCGGTGGTCCGCCGCGTCGATCTCCAGACAGTCGAGCAGCACGCGCGCGATCTGGTCGCGGGCGATGACCCCGTCTGCCGGCGAGGCCGTGCTGTACTGGTCCCCTTGGCGGAAGACGATGTGGCGCTCGTCCGGTGCGTTGTAGTCGAACCAGCCGGGGCGGACGACCGTGTACCGGTTGCCGGACGCGCGGACGAGGCGCTCGGCCCTCCGTTTCCAGTCGTGACCTTCGTTCGCCCGATCCGTCGTGCCGACAGCGGTCATCAGGGCGATGCGCACAGGGCGTCCGTCGAGCACAGTGAGCACATTGGCCACTGCTCCGTAGTCGACCTTCTCTGCGACACCATGGCCACCATGGGAGCCGTGGACGAAGACCACGGAGCCGATCCCGGCGACAGCGTCCGCCAGCGTCTCGGCCGAGGTGAGATCGCCGATGACGAAGACCACGGAGCCGATCCCGGCGACAGCGTCCGCCAGCGTCTCGGCCGAGGTGAGATCGCCGATGACGATCTCCGCGCCCTCCGGGACCCGCGCGGCACGAGATGCGTCACGCACCAACGCGCGCACGTGTCGTCCTCTCGTGAGAGCCTCGCGGACGACGTGCACGCCGATGCTTCCGGTCGCCCCCACGACGAGAACCGTGGACTGCTCGCTCATGTCAGTTCTCCGGGATATCGCGACCGAACGCCTCGAGCGTGATGACCTCGGGCTCCGGGCCCCCGCGAACGCCGGTATCGAGAGCGTCGATGCGAGCGATCTCGTCGTCGGTGAGTTCGAAGTCGAACACGTCGAAGTTCTCCGCAATACGAGCAGGCTTCACCGACTTGGGGATGGCCTGGACGCCGTTCTGGATGTGCCAGCGGAGCATCACCTGCGCTGCCGACTTTCCATGTGCGTCGGCGATGGCGACGATGACGGGGTCGTTGAACGTGGTCTGGGAATCGTCCCCTCGGTAGGACGTGATGCCGCCGATGGGCGACCAGGCCTGTGTGAGGATGCCGCGGTCCTTGCCGAACGCCTGCAGCTCGCGCTGCTGGAAGTACGGGTGCACCTCGATCTGGTTCACCGCCGGCACGATCTCGGTCTGCGCGAGCAGCGTCGTGAGGTGGTCGACCATGAAGTTGCTCACGCCGATGGCGCGGACCTTGCCCTCGGCGAGGAGAGTCTCCAGCGCCGTGTAGGCGGCGATGGTCTTGTCGAACTCACCGGGGAGGGCCTGGTGGAGGATGAAGAGGTCGATGACGTCGACTTGGAGCTTGCGGGCGCTCTTCTCGAATGCGTGCAGCGTCTGGTCGTAGCCGTAGTCGCTGATCCAGACCTTCGACTCGATGAACACGTCGTCGCGGGAAAGACCGGACGCCTTGATGGCGTCGCCCACTCCTCGCTCGTTGGCGTATGCGGCGGCGGTATCGATGAGACGGTACCCCGTGGAGAGGGCGGAAGAGACAGCCTCGACCGTTTCGTCCGGCGGTGTCTGGAAGACGCCGAAACCCAATGCGGGCATCTCGACGCCGTTGTTCAGGGTGAGGTGAGTGTTCGTCATGGGATCGACACTATGACCATCCATCAGCACCTGGGAGTGACTGTCGTTACACGGATAAGCGGTCAGTCCCGCCCGCCGCAACGCAGCACCAGGGGCCACCTATCCAGGTAACAGCAGAGCACCCCAGGCGATGAGGTACGGGCGTACCGTCGAAACATGGCCCGCACCGCTTCCCCGCAACGCCCCACGAAAGTCGGGCGCCGGGTCGCGGCTGCTGTCGGCATCGTGGCATCGGCCGTCTCGATCGCCGCGTGCGCCGGATCAGACGATGCACGGCCCGACGTCTCGGCACCATCAGCACCACCGAGGGTCGAGGGAGACACCGTGACCACGGACACCTATCGTGACGGAGAGTACTCCGCACGCGGCTGGTATGGCTCGCTCCCGTCCCATCACGACGTGACTCTCACCATCGAGAACGGCATCGTCACAGACGTCGACATCACCACGCCGGCAGATCACGAGATATCGCTGGGGTATCAACAGCGGTTCGCTGATGCCCTCCCGAGAGAGGTGGTGGGCACGCCGCTCGACGACATCGTGGTCGACCGACTCGCGGGATCCAGCGGATGTTCGGAAGGGTTCATGAACGCGCTCGCCGACATGCGCGAGAATGCTCTCCGCTGACCCGACTCCCCGCCTCCTCTGCCCCCTTCTCCTTCACTGCGATGGGAACGCCACTGTGAACCTCGAACCGACCACACCGACCGCCAAGAACACTGCAGACCAGTTCGTGGGAGGCGTCTGGGTGGACCGAATCGCCGCACCGCACGATGGGGACCAACGGATGACCGTGGCCATCGTCAAGTTCGCACCCGGGGCGCGCTCCGCGTGGCACTCGCACGCCCGAGGTCAGTATCTTCGTGTCACCCAGGGCGTCGCCCGCTTCGGGACGCGCGACGGGCAGATCATCGACGTGCACCCCGGAGAGACGCTGTACACGCCGCCTGGACAGGATCACTGGCACGCCGCTGCGGGAGACTCTTTCATGGAGCACATCGCCATGCTCGAGAACGCGGACGACCCTGCGGAGAGCACGGAGTGGAAAGAGCACATCACCGACGACGACTACGCGGGGCGCTTCGACCGGCGGACCGGAGATCCTGCTTCGCGACAGTAGGGCGGGAGTGGCGACGCCCTCCGTCAGATTGCTCTTTCGTCGTCTTGCTGGCGGCCTTCTTCTTCCTCCGTCCGCCCGTCCTCGTTCTCCGGTCGGGTGCGCACCGTGGTCGATCCGAGGGACACGGTGGCGAGCAGGCCGAGGGCGAGGAACCCTGCCGCTGTCCAGGCGGCGTAGCGGGTCCCTTCGGAGAAGGCGGCCTTGGCATCATCGGCCACATCAGCGGTCGCGGCATTCGACTCCAGCCCGCTGATCGCCGCCCCTGCGCTGTCGACCACGGCCGACACGATCTGGTCGCGCTGGGCGGCGGGGACACCGCGCTCGTCGAGCGAAGACGCGAGGATCCCGGCGGTACTGGTGAAGAGAACAGTGCCAAGAACAGCGACGCCGAGGGCGGCGCCGATCTGCCGAGACGTGGACTGCGTGCCGGAGGCCGCCCCGCTGTCCGCGACCGGCACCTCGGCGAGCACGACCCCGGTTAGCTGCGCCGTGGCGAGGCCGACACCGAGTCCGTAGACGAAGAGGAACGGGATGAGCGGTCCCCAGGATGCATCAGGGCCGATGACGAAGCCGACTCCCGCGACACCGATGATCTCGGCGATGAGGCCGGCACGCACCACCCAGACCGGGGCGACCTTTCCGCTCGAGGCTCCGGCGACACCGCTGGCGAGGAACGATCCGCCCGCCAGTGCGAGCAGGAGCAGCCCTGTCTGCACGGCTTCGAAACCGAGAACGAACTGCAGCCAGAGCGGAAGCGCGAGGATGATGCCGAACTCCCCCAACGACACCACCGCTGCGGCGATGTTCCCGTTGCGGAACGAGGAGATCGAGAACAGCCGCAGCGCCAGCAGTGTCGACTTTCCCGCCCGTTCGCGGTGCCGTCCCCACAGGATGAATGCGATGACGGCGAGGACGGCGACAGCGAAGAACAGCGGGATCGGCGACAGCTCCCACGGCCAGGCCCAGTCTCCGAACTGCGGCCGCGTATCGACGAGCCACCAGCCGTAGGTCCGTCCCTCGATCAGGCCGAACACGAGGCTTCCCATCGCCGCTATCGACAGCAATGCTCCGATGATGTCGACGCGGGAGACGCGATCGCTGCGGGATTCCGCAACGGTCAGGAGCACGCCGATCACGATGATGATGCCGAGGGGGATGTTGATGCCGAAAGCCCAGCGCCACGAGTAGGCGGTCGTGAGCCACCCGCCGAGGAGCGGACCGACGGCCGCCATGCCACCGATCGTGGAACCCCATACGGCGAACGCGATTCCGCGCTCCCTGCCTCGGAAGGTCGCGTTGATGATCGAGAGGGTGGTGGGGAGGATCATCGCACCGCCGACGCCCTGCGCCAGTCGGGCCAGGATGAGCATGCCGCCGTCCGGCGACAGGGCGGCGAACACCGACGAGGCTCCGAAGACGACGACGCCGATGATCATCACCCGGCGTCGACCGAAACGGTCGGCGAGGCTGCCGAAGACGAGCAGCAGCGACGCGAAGACGAGCGTGTACGACTCCTGCACCCACTGGACCTCGGTCGAGGTGATGCCGAGGTCCTCCACGATCGCGGGGATCGCCACGTTGACGATCGTCGAATCGACGATGATCAGCGAGACCGCGATGCTGATGAAGACGAGCCCGAGCCAACGCAAGCGCACGTATCTTTCCATGATCGCTAGCCTAGTTAGCGAAATTCGATCGCGGTAGGCGGTATCCCAGCGGGACGACGATAGGCTCGATACGTGCCCCTCCTCTCGATCGCCGGTTCGACGCGTGCCCCGCACCGTCTCCGTTCGGCGACCCCGATGAGGGAATGGATGCGGGTCATCCTGCACCCGGGCACGAACGGGTGGACCAGTGTCTGGGGCACCCTCTCGCACGGCGAGATCGCCGGCTGCCCGCCGCCACGGAACTAGACCACGCCTCGAACGGGGCGCTGGTCTTCTGCGCCATTCACCCCTTCTCTCGCGTGAGGTCTTTTCCGTGTCCCCGAATTCTTCCCCTGCCCGTTTCTCCCTCGCCCCGCATGCACTGTGGAACGGCATCCGCTCCAACGCCCGCAACGACGTCCTCGGCGGGTCGCTCCTGCTCGCGGCGACGTTCGCCGCGCTCGTCCTCGCCAACAGTCCCGCCGCCCCCTGGTACGAGTCCGTGCGCGACTTCACGTTCGGGATCCCGGAACTGCATCTCGAACTCAGCGTCGGCGCCTGGGCGTCCGACGGCCTGCTGGCGATCTTCTTCTTCGTCGTCGGTCTCGAGCTGAAGGAGGAGTTCGTCGCCGGACGTCTGCGCGATCCACGTCGAGCCGCCCTGCCGATCGCGGCCGCGATCGGCGGCGTGGTGGTTCCCGCTCTCATCTTCGTCGTGATCAACGCCGCCGGCGGTTCGGATGCCCTGCGCGGCTGGGCGATCCCCACGGCCACCGACATCGCGTTCGCCGTGGCCGTGATCGCCGTGGTCGGCAAGTTCCTGCCTCCCGCCCTTCGGGTTTTCCTGCTCACGCTGGCGATCATCGACGACCTCATCGCGATCACCATCATCGCGACGTTCTACACCGACACCATCAGCTTTCCGTGGCTGATCCTGGCGCTGCTGCCGCTGGCGGGATTCGCCGCCCTGGTGGCGAAGGGGGTGCGGGCGTGGTGGATCCTGCTCCCCCTCGCCATCGCCGTCTGGGTGTGCATCCACGCATCCGGTGTGCACGCGACCGTCGCCGGTGTTCTTCTCGGCTTCGTCGTGCCCGTCACGGCGACGGAGCGCGCCCGCGTGCGGGTCGGCACGGACGATGCCGGCCGACCGGTCTACGACGGCATGGCCGCGCACTTCGCCGACCGTTGGAGCATCGTGGCCACGCTGTTCGCGGTCCCGGTCTTCGCCTTCTTCGCCGCCGGGGTCACCGTCGGCGGGTGGGCAGGCCTCACGTCGGCGTTCACCGACCCGATCACCATCGGAATCGTCGTCGGCCTCGTGATCGGGAAGCCGATCGGCATCCTCGCCACGACCTTTGTGCTGAGTCGCCTCCCTGCGCTGCGCCTGGACGAGTCGCTGCGCTGGCCAGATCTGACCGGAATGGCGTTCCTCGCCGGTATCGGGTTCACGGTGTCCCTCCTGGTGGGCGAACTCGCCTACGGATCGAGCTCGGTTGCAGACGAACACGTGAAGATCGGGGTGCTGGTCGGATCGTTCATCGCCGCCCTGCTCGGCGGGATCATCCTGGCGCGCAGTAATGCACGGGGACGTCGTGGGGCTCACGACGCCGGTCAGGTGCGCTGACGCACGGCGGTTGCTCGAAAGGCCGGCCGCCCCGCCGCCCGTCGGTGGCACTGCGCACCGATTCGCGGGAAGCTGGAGCATGAGGTTTCTCCGCTTGCTGTGGCGCTATCCGGCGATCACGACCACCGTCCTCGTGTTCGTCGGCGTGCTCATCCTGCACGCGGTCGACGCGGCCGTCATCGGGCGGTGGATCGCCACCGGTTACGTGGCCGCGTTCGTCGTCTGGACCCTCGTCGGCATGGTGCGGGATGTGCTTCGCGGCCACGTGGGTCTCGACATCCTCGCGGTGGTCGCGATGGTGGCGACGCTCGCCGTCGGTGAGTACATCGCATCCCTCATCATCGTGCTCATGCTGTCGGGCGGAGAGGCGCTCGAAGACTTCGCCGGCCGTCGCGCGAAGCGCGACCTGTCTGCGTTGCTGGATCGTTCTCCGCGCATCGCCCACGTGCTCGTGCACGCACAGGCCGCGGATTCGGACGAGGTGAGGGATCTCCCCGTCGACGAGGTCGCGATCGGCGATGTGCTCCTCGTGCGCCCGTCGGAGGTGGTGCCCGTCGACGGTGTGCTGCTCACCGAGACCGGAACCTTCGATGAGTCGTCGCTGACCGGCGAGAGCATGCCCGTGGCCCGCGAGTCCGGAGGGGAGGTGCTCTCCGGAGCGATCAACGGCAGTCGCGCTGTGCGGATCCAGGCCGTTCGCTCGAGCGCAGACAGCCAGTACCAGCAGATCGTCGCACTCGTGCACGCCGCGGAGGACTCCCACGCGCCGGTGGTGCGGCTCGCCGACCGCTTCGCGATCCCCTTCACCGCGGTGTCGCTCGTCCTGGCCGGCACAGCCTGGGCCATCTCGGGCGACGCGACGCGCTTCGCCGAGGTCCTCGTGCTCGCGACGCCCTGTCCTCTCCTGATCGCCGCCCCGGTCGCGTTCCTGGGAGGCCTCTCACGCGCGGCGAAGACAGGCGTGATCATGAAGGGCGGCGCCGTCATCGAACAGATCGCGCGCGTGCGATCGGCGGCCTTCGACAAGACGGGAACGCTCACGCAGGGCCGACCGGAACTCGTCGATGTCCGGCCGGCGAACGGCTTCGGCGCGGACGAGGTCCTGCAACTCGCCGCCTCGGCGGAGCAGTACTCGACGCACGTGCTCGCCGAGGGCATCCGTCGCGCCGCGGACGCGCGCGGACTCGCGCTGCGTGTCGCGACAGAGGCCAGGGAGGAGGCCACGAACGGTGTCGTCGCCGAGATCGATGGTCGAGCGGTCGTCGTCGGCAAGCCCGCCTACGTGGCCGCTCTCGCGCCCGACACCGTGCGGGCGACGCTGGAGCTGAGTCAGGCCGCAGCCTACGTGGCCGTCGACGGCCGTTTCGCCGGGGTGCTCGTACTCGCCGATCACCCGAGGCCCGAAGCGGCAGCCGTCGTCTCGTGGTTGCGGACGCACGAGGTGGATCGCGTGGTCATGCTCACGGGCGACGTCGGGCCGACGGCGGAATCAGTGGCTCATCAGGTGGGCATCTCGGAGATCCACGCCGAGCTGCTTCCACCCGAGAAGGTCGCTCTCGCCGGCGAACTCCAACCGCGGCCGATCATGATGGTCGGCGACGGCGTGAACGACGCCCCTGTGCTCGCCGCCGCCGACATCGGCGTCGCCATGGGTGCGAAGGGAGCGACCGCTGCCGGCGATGCCGCTGATGTCGTGATCCTCGTCGACTCGCTCGCGAAGCTCGTCGATGCGGTGTCGATCGGTCGCCACACTCTGCGGGTCGCCCTGACCGCGATCTGGATCGGGATCGGCTTGAGCGTCGGGCTCATGATCGTCGCGATGACCGGCCTCATCCCCGCGGTGGTCGGAGCACTCGTCCAGGAGCTCGTCGATCTCGCGACGATCCTGTACGCGCTGCGGGCGCTGAGCGGCCCCTCGACGGTGCTCGCCTCCGCGCCCGCCCGTCCGCAGGGGAAGACCGAGACACCGGCACCGCAGCGCAAGGAGTGAGGAGTCACGACCTGCGCGTACGACGACCGACCCGACGGAGGCGGATCATCCATGTGGACGGTTTCGCTGCGGCAGCGTGAGGGTGAACCGGCAGCCGGTCCCACTCGGCGAACGACCTTCCAGCGTTCCGCCGTTCGCCACCGCGAGTCCGCGCGCGATCGCCAGCCCCAGCCCGGCTCCGCTCGTCGCCAAGGGGGCCGTGCTCCGGGTGCGGGCGAGGTCGCCACGCCATCCGGCATCGAACGCCTGCTCGAGAGCCTCAGGGGTCATGCCGGAGCCGTGGTCCTCCACGCTGATCCTGACCGCGTCGGCATCGGCCTCCAGGAAGACCGTCGCCGCGGTCCCCTCAGGGGTGTGCTGCACCGCATTGGCGAGCAGGTTCATCAAGATGCGCTCGATGCTGAGAGGATCGGCGAAGGCCGTGACGCCGCCTGACTCGTGGACTTCCAGGTGCACCGTCGCGCCGAGATTCCGGGCTGTGCCCACGGCATCGCCGACCAGATCGGCGACATCGAGGGGCTCCGGGCTCAGCGGCACCCGATCGATCTCGATGAGCGAGAACGCGAAGAAGTCCTCGACCAGCGCCCCGAGACGACTGCTCTGCGCGCGAAGCCTCGTCGTGAACTCGACACGGTCCTCGATGATCCCGTCCTCGTGAGCGCGGATGATCGCGTCGATGGCGGCCAACGGTGTCCTCAGATCATGGGAGATCCCGGTGATGAGGTGCCGTCTCGCCTCCTCCTGCCGGAGATTCGTCTCCCGTGCCTCGTGGAGCGCGCGCGCAGCGTTGTGGAGCTCTCGATCGATCTGCCGATACTCCCAGTTCGACACCACCGTGTGGTCGTCGAGGGGACGACCCGATGCCAGTTGCCGGGTGTGCAGGCTTATCCGTCTGCTCTCCTCGACCAGCCGGTTTCCCAGGCGCCACGCCAGCAGCATCGTGCCCGAGCCGGCGAGGATCGTCGCTCCGAGGATGAGCGGCAGATCGTCCTCCTCGATCTGCATCCGCGAGGCCGCGAAGGCGAAGGATGCCGACATCCCCACGACCACCGTCATCACGACGATCATCATCTGACAGCGCATCGAGTACCTGCGGGTCAGCCGAAGCGCGACCGCCCCGAAGACTCCGGTCAGGATCACCGCCGCCACGACGACTCCGAGCGTTTCGAGGAGCATCGCGTTCATCTCGTCCCTTCGCTGTCGAGCAGATAGCCGTGCCCCCACACCGAGCGGATGACGACCGGCCGGGAGGCATCGGACTCGACCTTCAGGCGGAGGCGACGGATGTTGACGGCCACAGCCGAGGTGTCTCCGGCCTCCCATCCCCACGCTCCGCCGGCGATCTCCTCGCGCGAGTGCACCCGATCGGGGTGGCGGAGGAGGAAAGCGAACAGCTCGAACTCCCGGACGGTCAGCTCCAGGTCGACGCCATCGCTCTGGATCACCCGCATCGCCGGCGTCAAGCGGAACCGTCCGAGGGTGATCGGCGACTCGCCGGCGCCCTGGTGCGCGGTCCGCTGCAACAGCCGGATCACGCGGAGCACGATCTCGCGCGGTGCGACGGGCTTGACGACGTAGTCATCCGCGCCGGCTTCCAGGCCGTCGATGCGTTCATGCGGCTGCCCCATCGCCGTGAGCAGGAGGATCGGAGCGTTCGACGTGGTGCGCAGACGACGGCAGATCTCCACGCCGTCGACGCCGGGGATCATGCGGTCGAGGAGCACCACATCCGGAGGACTGAGCGTCGCGGCTTCCAACGCCGCGAAGCCGTCGGCGACCGCTTCGACGGAGAACCCGGCACGACGCAGATAGGCCACGAGGATGCTGCGCAGCTCCTCATCGTCCTCGACGACCAGCACCCGGCCGTTCGCGAGGTCGGCCAACTGCACTTCCACGGTTCTGAGCACCTTCCGAAGATACGTCGTCGTTGCCGACAGAGTCCTGCACTCTCAGCGGAACGACGGGGCACGCTTCGACAGGAACGCCGCCATGCCCTCCTGGCCATCCGCGTGTGCCAGAGCGTCCCGGAACAGTGTGCGCTCCGCCACCGCACGCAGCGGCGCGGGCAGCGCGAAAGCGGCCTTCACGGCGGCGAGCGCACTCCTCGACGCACGGCTGAACGCGAGCGCCTGGCCGCCCACCGCGGCGGCGAGCCCATCGGCGTCGGGAAGCACGGCGTCGATGAGACCCCACTCCTCCGCCGTCGCGGCCGCCACCCGCTCCGCCGTCAGGGCCATGCGTCGCGCCCGGCCGTCGCCGATCCGGGCGGCAACACGATACGTGCCGCCGAAGCACGGGATCAGGCCCAACCCGACCTCGGGCAGCGCGAAGAGCGAGTTCGCCGTGGCGTACACGAGGTCGCAGGCGGCCGCGAGTTCGCACCCACCTCCGAGCGCGTGACCGTCGACGGCGGCGATGACCGGCACGGGGCAGGCGGCGATGCTGTCCATGGCCGCCTGTCCAGCGCGGCTGATGCGCTCACCGGAGTCGGACGATGCGGCCGCCATCTCGGCGATGTCGGCCCCGGCCACGAACGCGCGTGTTCCGGTCGAACGCACGACCACGGCGCGGGGGCGATCCGCTGGCACCGTCTCGGCGAGCTCTGTGAACACATGCCGGATGGCATCGAGCTCATCGATGCCCATGGCGTTGAGCTGAGCGGGGCGGTCGAGGGTGACGGTGAGGGTGGTCCCCTCGGAGCTGATGAGCAGTGTGGACACGGTAAGGCCTTTCAGGAGTCCCAGATCGCCCCGTACGCGGGCACCCCGAGGGCTTCCAGCGCGGAGACGACCCGGCGGGTGGTCGATTGGTTGGAGATGCAGATCACCGCTTCGGCGTCGAACGACGTGAACTCTTCGAGCGCCAGTGCCACGAGGTCGGGGCGTCCCTGTTCGCTGGTGTTCCAGATCACGGCATCGGGGTGCGAGGCACGGATGGACTCGACGAGATCGTCGCCGTAGGTGGCTTCCGGTTCTCTGGTCGCCCACACGAGCTTCGAGGGCGTGGTGTCGGCGAAGAGGTGCGGCAGGCACGGGCCGATCCCGCTTCCGGTCGCGACCCACACGACGCGCTCGAAGAGCTTGTCCACGTTTCCCACGCCCGCCGTCGGAATCCCTCGTGTCCACACATGCGAGGGCGCGTCGTCGATGAGCCTCCCGGTCCAGTTCCCCGCCCGCGAGATGGTGAGCCGGAAGCCGGTCTCGTCGCGGGTGACGACATTCGCGAACGAGTGCCACTGGCCGAGCGGATGCCGCGCCAGGATGGTGGACGAACCGGCGAAGGGACGCACGCCGTGATCGAAGTCCGCGAGTGCGACGTGAGACGACGGCGTCGCGATGCGGACGGGCACTTTCCTCAGCCGCAGCCACGGTGCGACGACGCTGAGCACGATGACCAGCAACAGCCAGAACGACGGCGACGCGGCGAGGACTCGTCCGATCCCCACAGCGCCGGCGGAGTCGGCGGCATCGGCGGCGAGCGCCACGGTGAGTACGGCGAAGAGGGTGAGAGCGGACCATCCTCCGAAGCGATGGGTCATCTCGAACAGGTCATGGCGGCGTTGGCGGATCGGGGGCAGCGCCGGTACGAGGATTCCGACCAGGCACGCGACGAGGGCGACGGCCACGCTCTTCGAGAACACGGAGAGGGAATCGCTGAAGACGACGGTGGTGGCTCCCCCCAGGAACCAGCCCACGGCCGCGACCGCGGCTCCGACGTGGATCCCACCGAAGTGGTAGACCTTCGCGAGACGTCGACGGACCGCCAGCGGCGCCGATTTCGGCACGCTCGTCGCGAGCCGGAACAGGAGGTTGATCACGTACTGCTGGCGGATCAGCACCGCGGCCGTGAGGTTCACGCCGCTCATGGTGATGAGGAGGGTGGCGGCGTCGTCGGACGACATCGAGGCCGAGGTCGTGGCGATGATCCCGGCGACGACGGCGTTGAGCGCGAGAACCAGCACCACCAGCCTGTTATAGGGCATCAGTGCAGGACGGGTGAGAAGAAGCCGCCACCCGGTGAGCGCCGCGGGGCGCACGTGGGTCCCGGGAGTCACGCTGCTCGCCATGCGTGGCTCCTCAGCACCGTCTGGTCGACCTTGCCGCGCGTCGTCATCGGAAGACCCGGTACGAGATGGACGATCTCCGGCACGCAGTAGTACGGCAGTGCTTCACGCACATGGGCGAGCGCAGCCTCCACGTCGGCGTCCTCCGGAGTCACGAAAGCGAGCAGCGCCGTGCGGTCGTCGGTGGGGAGGACGGCCGCGTGCTGCACGGAGTCCTCCCGCTCGAGCAGTGCGCTCACGGCGTCGGGTTCGACTCTGAAGCCCCGGATCTTGACCTGGTCGTCCGTGCGTCCGAGGTGCTCGAGATCTCCGTCCGCATTCCATCGGGCGAGGTCGCGGGTGCGGAACATGAGACTGCCGTCGTCGGAGAACGGGTCGAGTCGGTAACGGTCGCGGGTCAGACGCGGGTTTCCCAGGTACCCGGCGGTGACCCCCGCTCCCCCGACCCACATCTCCCCGACCTCGCCGTCGGCGACCGGAGCGCCACCCTCATCCAGGATGTAGGCGGTCGTTCCCGGGATCGGCCGCCCGATCGGCGGATCCGCCTCATCGGGGGTGCACAGATGCATCGTGTTCACGATCGTGATCTCGGTCGGACCGCACGAGTTGTAGAAATCCGTCACGGCAGCCCAGCGGTTGGCGAGGGCACGAGGGCATCGTTCCCCCGCGACGGCGACAGCGGTGAACCGGCCCAGCCGTCGCGGGTCGTGCGGGGTGAGGATCGACGGGGTCGCGATCACGACGTCTGCGGCACGCAGAGCCTCGGCGAAGTCCCGTCCGCGGATGTGCAGCGTGGCACCGTGGGTGAGCGCGCCGAGGATCTCCCAGACCGCCATGTCGAAAGCGATGTTGAGGATCTGGGCGACCACGGTCCCGGGCTTCATGCCGAGCGCTCCGGGCCCTCCGAACAGGAAGTTCTCGAGGTTGCGGTGGGTCACCCGCACGCCGTTGGGCGTACCCGTCGTTCCGGACGTGAAGATGATCACGCATTCATCTCCGGCGCGTGGTGCGATCGTCTCCTGCGGAGAGGCATCCGCGTCCGCGGTGCGGGCGCGCTCGATCGGCACGACCAGGATGCCCGTCGCCGACGTCACGCGGTCCGCGAACCGCGCCTGGGTGAGCACGACACGCATGCCCGTCACGGCGACCACATGCGCCATATGGACCTCGGTGGCGATTCGCGGATCCACGGGCACATACGCCGCCCCGAGCCGCAGTGCGGCCACGATGGCGACCACCATCTCGAATCCGCGCTCCACGAAGATCCCGATCCGATCACCTCTCCGGACGCCTCTCCGTCGGAGATCCGCCGCCAGCATGCCGGACAGCTGATCGAGCTCTCCGTATGTCAGCTCCCGCCCTGCGTGCCGGGCCGCGACGGCCAGCGGTTGTTCGCACATCCACCGGCTGAGCATGTCGAGGATCGTGCGGCGGGCGGACGGGGCGGACGGGGATACGGCAGGAGGAGCAGGAGCGGACACGGGGAACACCTTTCGTTTCGGTGTGCCCAGTATTTTTCGACCGACCTCCCACGGCGGCGGGCAATCATTACAGAGCGTGATCAGTTCCCTGCGTATCCCCTGTCATCGTCGAAGGTCCCCCGGGTGAATTCGCGATGACGCCCGCGTTTCGCGGGTGCAGCACGGTTAGCCTGGCCTCGAGCGGGAGCCACCGCGGAGTGGCCTCCTGTCGTCAACGGCTGAGGGTGGTCGACTCAGCCCTGAACAAGGGAACTCACCCATGGCCGAACTGATCGTCATCTCCTTCGACTCCGAGCCCCAGGCGGAAGGCGCCTACGACGAGATCCTGTCGTTGCAGAACGACCTGGTCGTCGAGCTCGCGGGCCTCGCGCTCGTGAAGGTCGACGAGAAGGGCAAGACCAAGGTCGAGTATCCGGGCGCTGCCGGCAACGTCGGTGTCGGAGCCGCAGGCGGTGCACTCTTCGGCATGCTCATCGGCCTCCTGTTCTTCGTGCCGATCGCCGGACTGCTCTTCGGTGGACTCTTCGGCGCGCTGTTCGCCGGCCTCGACAAGACCGGGATCGATGCGGAGTTCCGCGACCGGGTGAAGAGCACGGTCTCCGCCGGCAAGTCCGCCGTCGTCGTATACGCGACGAAGATCACCGAGGACAAGTTCGCCGCCGCGCTCGCGCCGTTCCACGGCACGGTCGTCCAGACCTCCCTCTCCGCCGAGGACGAGAAGGAGCTCATCCACGACCTCGGCGGCGCCCAGTAGTCGATCCATGCGGACACCGAGCACGACGGCCGGCTCCGCCCGACCCGCCGCGCTCGGTGTCCAGCTCGCGATACACCCCCAGGTACTCGCGATACACCCCATGTATGAGAAGAAGGAACTTCCATGACCGCGGAACTGCCCGGATCGATCCTGCCGCTTCCTGACCGTGAGTATCAGGGGCCCGTCGTCTTCGACGCGAAGAAGTCGGAGGCCGACTTCCCTCCCCTCGTCGCCAAGCGCCCGCCCAAGAGCGCACCGAACGTCCTGGTGATCCTCCTCGACGATGTGGGCTTCGGCGCGTCGAGCGCATTCGGCGGCCCGATCCACACGCCCACGGCCGAACGCCTCGGGAACGCCGGGCTGAAGTACACCCGATTCCACACGACCGCGCTGTGCTCCCCCACCCGTGCCGCGCTGCTTTCCGGACGCAACCACCACGCCGTCGGCATGGGCCACATCACCGAGACCGCGACCCCTTCCCCCGGCTACCGTTCCACGCGTCCGAACTCTGCCGTCCCGCTGCCCGAGATCCTGCGCCAGAACGGCTACAACACCGCGCAGTTCGGAAAGTGCCACGAGGTGCCGGTGTGGGAGACAGGCCCCACGGGACCGTTCGACCACTGGCCTGCCTTCTCGGGCTTCGAGAGGTTCTACGGTTTCATCGGCGGTGAGACGAACCAGTGGACGCCGGCTCTCGTCGACGGAGTCACCGCGGTCGAGCCGCCGACAGACGAGGACTACCACCTGATGCCCGATCTGGCCGACAAGACCATCGACTACATCCGGCAGCAGAAGAGCCTGACGCCGGACAAGCCGTTCTTCATCTACTTCGCCCCGGGCGCGACGCACGCCCCGCATCACGTTCCGAAGGACTGGATCGCGAAGTACGAGGGGGCCTTCGACCACGGCTGGGACGCGCAGCGCGAGCAGACCTTCGCGAAGCAGATCAAACTCGGCGTGATCGCGCCGGACTCGAAGCTCACCGAACGCCCGGAGGGACTGCCAGCCTGGGACGACGTCCCGGACGAGCAGAAGCCGATCCTCGCGCACCAGATGGAGGTCTATGCGGCGTTCCTGGAGTACGCCGACTTCCACACCGGTCGCGTCATCGACGCGCTCGAGGAGCAGGACATCCTCGACGAGACCCTCGTCTACTACATCATCGGCGACAACGGGGCGAGCGCGGAGGGCGGCATCAACGGTGCCTACATGCTGACGACCGCCTCCAACGGCGGCGGTCAGTTCGAGACCGTCGAGTTCTGGAACGAGCATCTCGACAAGGTCGGCGGTCCAGAGGCGTACAACCACTACTCCGTGGCGTGGGCGCACGCGATGTGCACGCCCTACCAGTGGACCAAGCAGGTGGCATCGCACTACGGCGGAACGCGCAACGGCACCATCGTCCACTGGCCGAGCGCGATCGAGGGATCCGGCGAGGTCCGGCACCAGTGGCACCACGTGATCGACCTCGCCCCGACCGTCCTGGACGTCGCCGGCCTCGCCGAGCCGCACACGGTGAACGGGGTCACCCAGATTCCGATGCACGGAGTCTCGATGGCCTACAGCTTCAACGCCCCGGACGCCGATGAACGACACGTCACGCAGTATTTCGAGCTGATGGGCAACCGCGGCATCTACCACAAGGGCTGGACGGCGCAGACGAAGCACCGCACTCCGTGGGATGTCGTCTCGAAGGCTCCGGACTTCTCGGCCGACGTGTGGGAGCTGTACGACACCTCGGTCGACTGGACGCAGTCGGACAACCTGGCGTCCACACACCCGGAGAAGCTGGCAGAGATGCAGCAGATGTTCCTGATCGAGGCGGCTCGGCACAACGTGTTCCCGCTCGACGACCGCGCGGCCGAGCGCATGAATCCCGCGATCGCCGGCAGGCCCACGCTGGTCACCGGCGACCGACTGCGGCTGTACCCGGGGATGATCCGTCTGGGAGAGAACGTCGCCCTGAATGTGAAGAACCGTTCGTACTCGGTGACGGCCCAGCTCACGGTGCCCGAGGACGGCGCGGTCGAAGGTGCCATCGTCGCCCAGGGCGGACGCACCGGCGGGTGGTCGTTCTTCGCAGAAGACGGCAAGCTCGGGTATCACTACAACTACTGCGGGCTGGTCCGCACGACCGTGCTGTCCGACACGACCATCGGCGGTGGCGATCACCTCGTGCGTGCGGAGTTCGCCTACGACGGCGGGGGGATCGGCAAGGGCGGCGAGGTCACGCTGTTCATCGACGGTGCCGCGGTCGGCTCCGGACGCGTGGAGCACACGCACCCGCTGTACTTCTCCTTCGACGAGGGCCTGGACACCGGCGAGGACACCGGAATGCCCGCCTACGAGGGATACAAGGAGTGGGGCGGCAAGTTCACCGGCACGATCGATTGGGCAGAGGTCGCACTCGGCACCGACGATCACAACCACCTGGTCGACCCCGAGGAGCACTTGAACGCCGCGCTGCGGCATCAGTGAGTCGCGAGAACCGTGCGCAGAAAGACCCCGTCCGGCTGGACGGGGTCTTTCGGCGTATGGGAATCAGCGATCGAGGATGGCGCGGGTCGCGACGTCAGGCCGCAGATCGAGGCGCCGCAGCAGCTGCGCGTTGAGCGCGACGACGATGGTCGACAGCGACATCAGGATCGCCCCCACCGACATCGGCAGCACGAACCCGATCGGCGCGAGCACGCCGGCCGCGAGCGGCACCGAGAGCAGGTTGTACCCGGCGGCCCACCACAGATTCTGCTTCATCTTCCGATACGCGGCCCGCGAGAGTTCGATGACCGAGAGAACGGAGCGCGGGTCGTCGCTTGCGAGGATCACGCCGGCAGAGGCGATGGCGACGTCGGTGCCCGCCCCGATGGCGAGCCCCACGTCTGCCTGCGCCAGCGCGGGTGCGTCGTTGACGCCGTCGCCGACCATCGCCACCTTTCGGCCCTCACGCTGCAGCTCCTGCACCTTCGCGGCTTTGTCCTCGGGGCGCACCCCCGCGAAGAACCGGTCGATCCCCAGGTCGGCGGCGACTGTCTGCGCGACGGCCTCGGCATCACCCGTGATCATGACGACCTGCACACCGAGCGCATGCAGCGCGTCCACGGCTTCGCGGGATTCCGGACGTACCTCGTCGGCGAGCTTCAGCGCTCCGATCACTCGGCCGTCCTGGACGACGTGGAGGATGATCGCGCCGTCCTCCCGCCACTGCTCGGCGACGGCGAGCTCGTCCGCCTGCTCCTCCGTGAGCAGGTGCGGGCCGCCGACGCGCACGGTCGATCCCTCGACGGTAGCCGTGACCCCGACAGCAGGCGACGACGTGAAGTCGCGGCTCTGCGGCACCGACAGGCTCCTGTCGGTGGCGGCGCGGACGATCGCCTTCGCGAGCGGGTGCTCGCTGTCGGCTTCCGCAGCGGCGGCGAGCGCCAGCACGCGATCGGCGTCATGCTGGCCGGAGACCGACACCTCCGACACGACTGGCTCGCCCTTGGTGAGGGTTCCGGTCTTGTCGAACAGCACGGTGTCGACGGTTCGCATACTCTCCAGGGCGAGGCGGTCCTTCACGAGGACTCCGCCCCGGGCCGCGCGCTCGGTCGCGATCGACACGACGAGCGGGATCGCCAGACCCAGCGCGTGCGGGCAGGCGATCACGAGCACGGTGATCGTACGGATGACGGCCGCGTCGGGGAATCCGACGAGAGTCCAGACGATCGCGGTGATCGCCGCGGATCCCAGAGCGAACCAGAACAGCCACCCCGCTGCGGTATCCGCGAGGCGCTGAGCTCGCGAAGACGAGCTCTGCGCCTCGGTCACCAGGCGCTGGATGCCGGCGAGGGTGGTGTCGTCTCCGGTCGCGGTGATCTCCACCCGGAGCCCGGAGTCCGTGGCGACGGTGCCGGCGGTGACCTGGTCTCCCGCACCGCGTGTGACCGTGCGGGACTCCCCCGTCACCATCGACTCGTCCATCGACGCGCGTCCGTCGAGGATGCGCCCGTCGGCCGGAACGCTTCCGCCAGGGCGAACGACGACGATGTCACCGACGGCCAGGTCTGCGGGTGAGACGATCACGACCTGACCGTCCTCCACACGCTCGGCCTCGTCCGGCAGGAGGGCGGCGAGCGAGTCGAGTGCAGAGGTGGTCTGCGCGAGCGAGCGCATCTCGATCCAATGCCCGAGCAACATGATCACGATGAGGAGGGCCAGCTCCCACCAGAAGTCGAGCTCGTGGTGGAGGATGCCGAGACTCGCCCCCCACGATGCGAAGAAGGCCACGGTGATCGCCAGGCCGATGAGCAGCATCATGCCGGGCTTGCGCCCGCGGATCTCGCTGACGGCGCCCACGAGGAAGGGCTTGCCTCCCCACACGTACATCACGGTTCCCAGCACGGGCGAGACCCACATCAGTCCGGGGAGGTCGGGAAGGGGGTAGCCGAGGATCATCGCGAACATCCCCGACAACGCGACGGTGGGGACGGCAAGCGCGAGCATGATCCAGAACAGCCGCCGGAACTGGCCGACGTGGTCGGCGTGCCCGCCGTGCTCTCCGTGTCCCCCGTGGGCGTCGTGTCCCCCGTGGGCGTCGTGCCCCCCATGAATATGGTCGGAGTCGTTCGACTCCTGGGGCGGGGCGCCGGGTGCGGTGCTGTCGTGGTGCGGAATGCTCATTACCTCTCCTCCTCGGAAAGACGATTCCCGTGCGGGGCCGCGTGTGGCGGCCCCGCACGGGTGAAACGGTCAGGCTGCGGCGACGTACTTCGCCGGGTCGGCGTCGAACGCCGGCCCGCATCCTGCGCAGCAGAAGTAGTAGCGAGTGCCCTCGTAGTCACGGAACAGGCCGGCGGCCTCCGCATCCGCGACGACGACCGCGCTGCCGACCATCACCGGGCACTCTGCCATGGCGCCGGAGGGCGACGCCAGCAGATCCTTTCGACCTTCGGCGGAGACCGCACCGTTGCTGGTGACGCTGCAGCAGGATCCTGCGGGGGAATCGGACATGAGATGCTCCTCTTTCGGTTTCAGTGGGTTCCTGCGGGGACTGCCGGTGTCGCGCGTTCCCGCGCCGCACGGCTCCCTGCCGGAGAGGGGGCCGCCGTCTGGCTCCGGAAGGAACGCAGGCGGAGGCTGTTGCCGACCACGAAGACGCTGGAGAACGCCATCGCCGCGCCGGCGAGCATGGGGTTGAGCAAGCCGAGCGCTGCGAGCGGGATCGCCGCGACGTTGTAGGCGAAGGCCCAGAACAGGTTGCCCTTGATCGTGCCCAGAGTCCTGCGGGACAGGCGGATGGCGTCCGCGGCACTGCGCAGATCTCCGCGGACCAGTGTGATGTCGCTGGCCTCGATCGCCGCATCGGTCCCTGTGCCCATCGCGAGCCCCAGATCGGCCTGGGCGAGTGCGGCCGCGTCATTCACGCCGTCCCCGACCATCGCGACGACCTTGCCATCGCGCTGCAGCCGTGTGATCACATCGACCTTCTCCTTCGGGAGCACCTCGGCGATGACATCGGTGATGCCGACCTCTGCCGCGATCTGCTCCGCCACCGCCCGGTTGTCGCCGGTGAGGAGGACGGGCGTGAGGCCCAGACGCTTGAGCTGCGAGATGGCCTGCGCACTGGTCGGCTTCACCGTGTCGGCGACGACGAGCACGCCCCGCGCCTCGCCGTCCCACCCGACCGCGATGGCGGTCTTGCCCTGACTCTCGGCCTCCGCTTTCGCGGCAGCGAGCGCGGAGGGCAGGTGCAGCGACCACTCGGCCAACAGCGATTCCCGGCCCACGAGCACCGCGTGCCCCTCGATCACGCCCTGAACACCCTTGCCTTCGACGTTGACGAAGTCCTCGGGCACCGGGAGTGCGCCGATCTCCTGAGTCGCGGCTTTCGCCACTGCCTGCGCGATGGGGTGCTCCGACGCGTCTTCCACGGCGCCTGCCAGCCGCAGGAGCTCGCGTCGATCGACGCCCTCCGCGGTGTGCACGGCGGTGAGCGTCATCTTGCCGCTCGTCACGGTGCCCGTCTTGTCGAGCACGACCGTGTCGACCTTGCGGGTGGATTCGAGCACCTCGGGTCCTTTGATGAGGATGCCCATCTGCGCTCCGCGTCCCGTCCCCACCAGCAGAGCGGTCGGTGTGGCGAGACCCAGCGCGCAGGGGCAGGCGATGATGAGCACGGCGACGGCCGCCGTGAAGGCTGCGGAGGCAGGGAACCCGGCTCCCAGCCATGCCCCGAGGGTGGCGAGGGCGATCGCGATGACGATCGGCACGAAGATCCCGGAGACGCGGTCGGCGAGGCGCTGCACCTCGGCCTTCCCCGTCTGCGCGTCCTCGACCAGCTTCGCCATCTGCGCCAGCTGCGTGTCGGAGCCGACACGGGTCGCCCGGATGACCAGGCGGCCACCGGCGTTCACGGTCGCGCCGGTCACGGCGTCCCCTTCACCGACCTCGACCGGCACCGACTCGCCGGTCAGCATCGAGGCGTCGACGGCCGAGCTCCCCGAGACGATGACCCCGTCCGTGGCGATCTTCTCACCGGGGCGTACGACGAACTCATCGCCCGGCTGGAGGTCGGCCGTGGGAATCCGCTTCTCGATACCGTCGCGGATCACGGCGACGTCCTTGGCTCCGAGTTCGAGCAGCGCGCGCAGCGCGGCCCCGGCCTGGCGCTTGGAGCGCTTCTCGAAGTAGCGCCCGGCGAGGATGAACATCGTCACCCCCGCCCCCACCTCGAGGTAGATGTTCGCGGCGCCGTCACTCGGAGCCACGGTCAGCTCGAACGGGTGCGTCATCCCGGGGACTCCTGCAGTCCCGAAGAACAGGGCGTAGAGCGACCACAGCAATGCGGCGATGGTCCCCATCGAGATCAGGGTGTCCATGGTCGCTGCGCCGTGGCGCAGGTTCGTCCACGCCGCCTTGTGGAACGGCCACGCCGCCCACACGATGACGGGACCGGCGAGCGCGAGCGAGAGCCACTGCCAGTACATGAACTGGAGCGCCGGGATCATCGCCATCGCGATGACCGGGACCGTCAGGACGATCGAGGCGATGAGCCGGTGCTTGAGACTCGTGAGTTCGGCATCGGGGGCATCGCCCGCATCGTCCTGACGCGTCTCGGCTTCGGGCGCAGGAAGGGCCGCGGTATATCCGGTCTTCTCCACCTCCGCGATGAGCAGAGCAGGATCGAAGCCGGCCGGGGCGATCACCTTGGCCTTCTCCGTGGCATAGTTCACGGTCGCCGTGACGCCGTCGATCCGATTCAGCTTCTTCTCGATCCGCATCGCGCACGATGCGCAGGTCATGCCGCCGATCTCCAGCTCCACGCTGGCCGGTGCGGCCGCGGACTGCGTGTCCGTCATGATGATCTCCTCGATACTTGCGCTCCGCGTCCGAGGACGCGGAAAGAGTGGGGTGGTGCGGTTCAGTGCCCGCCGTGGTCGTCGCCCGTGTCGTTCGACGACAGGTCGGCGGGAACCGCATCGAGGACGAACGGCGCGGTGTGGACCTTCCCGTCGACCTGGAAGTCGAGGTAGAGCAGGTACCTGCCGGCGGTCGGAGCCTGCGCGGTGAAGACGACCTCGGGACCGGCGACCTCACCCGGTTCGGGCTCATCTCCGTGCGCGTGCACGTGCAGGTAGGCCAGGTCTCCGTCACGGAGTGCGACCAGATGCCCGAACGCACCCAAATAGGGCTCGAGCGTGGTGACGGGTACCCCGTCCCGAGCGATCTCGACCGTCAACTCGCTCCCGGCACCGGCGACGAGGTCACCACTGATCGACACGTCGAATCCATCGACGGTGGCGGTGGACCGCGTCTCGGCCGGAGGCTGCGGCGTGAAGGGCCCGCCCACATCGACGGTCCGTGAGAGCGTCACCCCGGGCCCGTCCGATGCGGTGAAGTCGGCGTACACACGGTACGTACCCGCAGCCTCCCAGGTCCATGGCAGCGACCAGGCCCCCGTCCCGACATCGAGCACGGGATGCACATGCCGATATCGGCTGCCGTCACTGCGCACCACGATCAGGTGAAGCTGCTTGCCATGGGCCGTCTCGTACGAGGTGACCGGCTCGCCCTCGGGCCCTCGCACCACGAAGGAGAGCTCCCCCGCGGTCCCGGTCTCCCCCGGGGCCGAGATCGCGCCGATGGTGTATCCGGATGCGGCGATCATCACTCCACTCACGTCTGTCCCCTGCTCTTTCCCGTTATCCGTGTTCTGCGTGGCGGGTTCCGCCGACTGCTCATCGTGGCCGGCTCCCCCGCGCTCCATCCAGGAGGCCACAGCGCTGTCGGGAACGACGGCGCCGGCCACCCCGAACGCGACCCCGAAGACCACCACGAGACCCGCGCCGTAGAGGCCGAGACGGCCTGCGGTGTTCATCAGGCGGGTACTGCCTGGTAACCCGCCTCGTCGACCGCCGCGAGGATCGCCGCGTCGTCGAGGGGCTCTGCGCTCGTCACGACGAGCCTGCCGGTCTGAGCGCTGATGTCGATTGCATCGACACCGGGAATCTGGCCGACTTCGCCGCGGATCGCGACCTCGCAGTGGCCGCAGCTCATTCCGCTCACCTGGTACTCGCTCGTGTTCATGAGGGTTCCTTTCTCGATTCAGCATACCCGGGTGGGGTACTCCTTCGTGTCAACCCTATACCCTCCTGGGGTATTCCGCTCACGCGGTGATCTCCGTGTTCGACCGGGCGGACCATCGCCCCGGCGGGGTGATGTCAGCCTGTCGAGAACCGCGGGACGATGCCACGCTGATGCTTCCGCCGGCATTCGAAGAGACGCGAGGATCGCACATGACCGCTCACCCTTCCCTCCCCTCCTGGCGCGACACCCGCACACGCCGAGACATCGAGGCTTTCGTCGCCTCCGTGACATCGGGGCCAGACGCCGTTCCCGTCGAGGAGCGCATCGCGGTGTTCGACAACGACGGGACCCTGTGGTCGGAGAAGCCGATGATCACACAGCTGCACTTCGTCGTGGAGCAGTGGCGTGCGGCTGCGGAGCGGGCACCTGAGCTCGCCGAGAGGCAGCCGTATCTCGCAGCCGTGAGCGGCGACTTCGCGTGGCTGGGAGCGGCGATCGACAAGCACTACGGTGGTGACGACTCCGACCTCGGGATCATCATCCAGGCGCTGGTCGGGCTCACGGATGGGATGAGCGTGGAGGACTACGCGGCGTCGGTGGCGGAGTTCTACCGCACCGCGCAGCATCCGACGTTGCAGCGCCCCTACGCCGAGACCGTGTATCAGCCGATGGTCGAGTTGCTCAGGTTTCTGGAGCACCACGGCTTCACCTGCTACATCGTCTCGGGAGGTGAGCGTGACTTCATGCGTCCGATGACGCAGGCCAACTACGGGATCCCCCCGGAGCGCGTGGTGGGGTCGGCCTTCGGTCTCGCGTGGGACGATGCAGAGGCGACCGTGCGGTACTCGTCCTCCTTGGCCTTCTTCGACGATGGTCCCGAGAAGCCGATCCGCATCTGGACCCGCATCGGCCGGCGCCCCCTGTTCGTGGGGGGCAACTCCAACGGCGACACGGCGATGATGGACTTCGCACGCCGAGGACCGCGGCCGGGTTTCGCACTCCTCGTCCACCACGACGACCCGTCACGCGGCGACATCCCCTACGACGCGGGCGCCGAGAAGGCCCTCGCGGATGCTGCGGACAAGGGCTACACCGTCGTGAGCGTCAGAGACGACTGGGAGAAGGTGTTTCCGGACTCCGCGCACGCGTGAGATGTCGTGGAGAACGCCCGTCGGAGACTCACCGTCGGGCGTTCTCCGCGTCGGCCGGTTCCGTTTCCTCCGTCTCTTCGACCAGTGGCTCTTCCCTCGGGGAAGTGATCGCTGCGCCCGGGGGTCGCCTGAGCAGCTCGACCACGATGGCGAAGACGAGCAGTCCGACGGTCACCCCGAACACCGCACCGAACGAGACCGGTCTCGACGCCATGAGGATGAGGAGCGCGAGCACCAGCGCGACCAGAAGGATCGGACCGTGGAAGCGATCGACCGCGAGGCCGAATCGTCCGGTCGACAGGCCTCGTCGTTCCCAGGTGCTCCGGACCGCCGTGAAGCCGCTTTCCAGGATTCCGCGCGTCACCACGGCGCTGCGGCTCGAGCCGGCCAGCCACGCCCACGCGGCGACGAGCACTCCGACCAGGGCCAGAGCCACGATCGTCGAGCTCAGCAGCGACGTGACTTCGTCGAACAGCGACTGCGCGGCCGCCGCCGTCATGATCGACGGGCTCACGGCGCCGATGAAGAACGTTCTTCCGATGCCCATCCCCGCCGACAGGAGCAGGAACGCGACGGCGAATCCCGCGCTGGTCCAGAAGAGAGCTCGCGCGCGGTTCCTCGCGAGGAGGACGCCGACGACGACGAGACCGAGAACGACCCATGGCAGCCAGAATCCGGCAGCCACCGCGATTTGATAGATCGTGCGCACCAGGACGAGGGCATCCGCCTGGGCGATGGGAACCGACCGGTCGATCTCCGGGATCAGGTCGGCGAACCCGACACCGCGCTCCGTCAGTACCGCCTTGACGCGGTCGACGACCTGCCCCAGGTCGATCGAGAGCACCCCGTCGTCTGCGAGCTGCAGGGCGGTGTCAGGGCTGTTCTGCAGGATCGCGACGGCACGTTCATGGGTGATGCGCAGCGTCTGCGCCCAGATGTCGGCGAACTGGTCCGATGCCACGACGTCATGGATGACACCGTCGACGAGGGAGGTCAGCCCACTGGCCGCCGGAGCCTCCAGCAACGACAGGGCGGAGGAGGCACGGGGCGGAAGGTCGAGTTCACGGATCCCGTCGAACACCTCGCCGACGATCGCATCGAAGTCCACCTGCTCGTGGATCGCCGAGCTGACCTGATCCGCGACGAAGTCCTGCACGTCAGGGTCTTCGGCCAGAGGTGCGAACGTCGCGACGAACCGATCGGCGTCGACGAGCTGCAGGCGCGCCCAGGTCCCCATCGCGGCGATCGGTGCCATCAGCACCGCAAGAGCCAGCACGATTCCCGCGACGATGCTTCTGGCCACCGGACGCCGACGGGGCTTCTTGAGTGTCTCGTTCTCCTGTTCGAGAAGAAGGACACGCGCTCGCAGATCGTCCAGTTCGCTCATTCGTCCTTCTCGTTTCGGCCATCCCGCAGACGACGAATCATCGGTGTGTTCAGCTCAGGAGCTTCTGCTTCGCCGCGGCGAACTCGGCCTCGGAGAGGACGCCGGAGTCCTTGAGGGACGCGAGCTGCTGCAGTTTCGCGATCAGGTCGTCCCCCTGCGCGGGCGCGGCCGGAGGCGGAGACGAGTACTGCGATGCGGCGTTCTGAGCCGCGGCGTCGATCTGCGCCTGCTGCTGCGCGGCTTCATACTGCTGCTGCTCGTACTCTCCCTGGGCACGCTCCTGCTGATGCCGCGACATGGCGCCGCCGACAGCCGATGCGGTCCCGGCCACCACTGCCGTCCGGGCGGCGAGGCCGATCAGTCCGGGGCGACCGAATCTTCTCAAGGGCATGTCATTCACCTTCCTGATCGAGGATGTCCATCATGGCGTTCACCACGGGCGCCGGAACACGCTCGGTGCGCAGCACCTGTCCGCCCGCCGCGGCGAGATTCTGTGCGAGCGTGCGAGCGAACGCGAGTTCCAGGACGACCAGGGCAGCCGACTGTCCCGGGGCGAGCGCGCCCGCCAACGACTCGACGTCCTCTTCGCCCGCAAGACCCGCCGCGATCGGCTCGAAGTCGCCGAGGTCCAGGACTCCGTCGTCGTCGTCGAGCTCGACGATCTCGACCTTCCCGGTCTCCGACTTCGCGAGCACGACGAAGTCCAACAGGCGCACGATCCCGCTGTCGACGAGGTCGGTCAACGCGCGGAATGTCGCGGGGTCCGGGCGGGTTCCTTCGAACCCGACGAGATAGAACTCGGCGGGACCGAAACGGAAGTCATTCATGGATGGTCCTCTCTCACGGGGCACACGGCCGCGACTGTGCACCATGGTCGCATCGCCGCGCCCGGCGCGGGCCGCTCTCTCACCCCGAGCGGATGAGACCCTCACCCCTGCCCGTCGTGCGGGGTCGCCCGATCAGGGTGAGCGACTCCCCCGCGCGACGATGCGTCCTGTCACGATCGCCGTACGCAGTCACTCGACGAAAGAGGTGCGACATGTCCATCTGGGACAGTTTCTGGGACATCATCTGGTGGTTCTTCTGGGTATTCGTGTTCGTCTCCTACCTGATGGTGCTCTTCAACATCGTCGCCGACCTGTTCCGCGACCACACGCTCAACGGCTGGTGGAAGGCCGTGTGGATCATCTTCCTCATCTTCGTCCCCTTCCTCACGGCGCTCGTCTACCTGATCGCGCGCGGCAGAGGCATGGGCGAGCGGAGTGTCTCCGCTTACAGGGACCAGCAGCAGGCAGCCGACTCCTACATCCGCAGCGTCGCCGGCTCCAGCCCGAGCGACGAGATCGACAAGGCATCGAAGCTGCTCGCCGCGGGGACCATCACCCCCGACGAGTTCGCGGCCATCAAGACCCGCGCTCTGAGCTGAGGCCGTGGTCGAGGTGGTCGATGTGACGACTCTGCAGGCGCTCGGCGACGTCGAGTTCGTCGCCGTGCACCTCGAGGGCGACCGCCTCGGCCCGAACGTCCTCGAGGCCCTGCTGCGACAGGTGGAGGCCGGCGCCATCCGCCTCCTCGACTTCCTGATGATCGAGCGGCTCGGCCTCGAGGAACACCGGATCGTCGAGGTCGACCGTGACGAGTTCGCACTCGCCGGCCTCGCCCTCGAGACTCCCGGTCTCATCGGCGAGGACGACGCTCGTCACTTCGCGGCGACGGTTCCCCTCGGCGCACTCGCGGCGCTCATCCTGGTGGAGCCGATCTGGCTCGAGCGGTTCGCCCGTGACGTCGACCACCGAGAGGACCGCATCCTCGCGACCCAGCCGATACCGGCGTCGATCGCGAACACGATCCTCTCGTCGGCACTGCACCAGGTGTGAGGCTTCCTGCGGGGCCGCCGTCGACGTCAGACGGTGGTCCGCACGGCCTCACGTCGCGACGACACCCCGAGTTTGCGGTAGATCGCTCGCTGGTGGGTCTTCACGGTGTTGATCGACACCGCCAGCTCCCGCGCGATCTCCTGCAACGTACGCGCCGTCTGGAGCTGCTGGAACACATCACGCTCGCGTTCCGAGAGCGCGTCCACGAGCGATCCGGCCGTATCCGTGGCGAGACACCTGCCGATGAAGTCCTCGAACTGCGTGCCGAAATGCACATGCTCTCCCAACAGCTTGCGCACCGCTGTCTCGCGCGGGCCGAAGGGAAGGCGGATGTTCTCCCCCGCCGCGACGGCGACGGCAGCCTCGCACAGTTCGTGCGCCTCCTCATGGTGCCCGCCATGACGGCGCAGGAGAGCTGCCGTGATGAGCGTCGCCGACTTCACGTACGACACCTCGCTGAATGCCCGCAGGGATCGCAGCATCTCCAACGCCGCCGCGTACTCGCCGGACCGGCGGAACACCCCTGCCAGTGCGACGTTGACGACGGGGAGGTCGGGGCAATGGACATATCTGCGCGCGATCCGCATCGCCCGGTCCTGCCGGCCGACCGCCTCTTCGAGCAGGGCGACCGATGATTCACGGAACGCCGGCCAGGAGATGCCGTGCACGACCTCCAGCGGGATGTCCTGGATGCCGATCGCCGCGCGACGGCAGGCAGCGACGTCTCCGGTCTCCGCCGCTGCATAGGCGATCATCATGCGTGCCACGCTCGTGAAGGAGCGATCGGAGCTGCCGTTGGCGATCACCGTCCCGAACTCGCGGATGGCGTCGACGAGCTCCCCCGACCAGTAGGAGACGAATCCCGCGGCCGCCGCGGCGCTGCCGCCGGCGTAGGTGCTCCAGGGCAGACCGACGTCCTCCTCCTCGTGCACACGGGTGAGCGACTGCCGGGCCTCGGTGAGGCGACCCGCCCACGTCTGCCCGAAGGCGAGGTGTCCCGATGCCCGTTTCGCGAGTTCCCGATCTCCGGAGCCGCGTGCCTCCCTGGCCGCCGCGGAGAAGTACTCGAGCGGGATCAGGGGATTGCCGCGATGCCGGATCTCGGTCCATCCCAGCAGGTAGTTGAGCGCGGCGCGGTCGCTCAGCTCCGTCGAATCGTCATCGAGCAGCATCTGCCGCACCGTAGCGCTCGCGCTCGCGACCTCCGCGCGCTCGTCGGCGATGAACAGTCGGGCGATCTGGAGCACCACAGGCTCAACGGGTTCGGCCGATCGCGCGATCGACGCCTCCGCACGCCGGAACAACTCGCGCGCCACGCGATGGTCACCGAGCACATCGCTCGCGCAGGCGCGCACGAGCAGCACCTGGGCGTCGTCGGGCGTGCGTCGCAGCATCTCGGTCGCGGTGCGCTCGACCTCGTCCGCCCTCGCCCCGACCACGAGCCCGAGCCAGTGCCGAAGAAGGGTCGAGCGCGCAGCGAGGAAGTCGAACGCCTGGAGCGAATGCGCGATCGACGCCGTCGGATCCGTCGGTTCCAGGGCGGCGGCGGCGCGCCTGTGGCATTCTTTCGCGCGCGCTGCATCCTGGCCCAGGATCTCGGCGCATCGTCGTGCGAAGGCGGCATGCCATCGATACACGACGCCCTGTGGACTCTCGAACCGGTCGAGGAACAGACCGAGCCGTAGGCAGGTCTCGAGCAGCGTGACGGTGTCGGGGCGCCCGGTGACCGCGGCGGCGAGTTCGGGGGTGAGTTCTCCGCAGACGCTCGCCTCGAGCACGAAGTCCGCGACGTCGGGAGGAAGGCTCCCGAGCACATGCTCCCTCACGTAGCTGCCCAGGAAACTCGAGGCGCTCTGCGGCCGCGCGTCGGGTCTCGCTCCGCCGATCATCATCAGTCTGACGGCGATCGGCCATCCCTGAGTCTCGTCGAGGATCGTCTCGGGTTGGAGGTGGGCCGCGTCCCCGTCGAGCAGCAGCCGCACCTCCTCTCCCGTGAAGCTGAGGGTGTCGACGCCGACGAAGGCCTCCGGGTGCATCAGCCGATGACGGGAGAGCGTCAGCTCGAGCAGGGTCGTCCCCACCAGGACGACGTGCAGACTCTCCGGCGCCTGCTCGGCGAGCATGCCGAGAAGTCCCGTGCGCCACTCCTCGCCCGCGCGCTGCGCATCGTCGACGATCAGGTGCATGCGCTCGTCCGAATCCTCCAACGCCCGGCAGATCTCCTGGTACGCCCGGTCCGGATCGTCCAGATCGCGGTCGAGATCGAGAGGACGCCCGGAACGCTCGGCGCCGGTGAGCAGCGCGTTCACGACCCCCTGAGTCAACCGGGACGGGTCGGAGTCGAACGTATGGAGTCCGAGCCACGCGACCCGATCGACACCCGAAGCCCAATCGGCGACCGCGGTCGTCTTCCCGAATCCGCTCGGGGCGCTGATCACCGTCAACTGCTCGTTAGCGACGACCTCCCCTATCGCTGCGCTCACCCGATCACGACGGATCGCGCCGGGCTGGGGAGCCGGTGGCCGGAATCGCACCGTGGGTCCCGGCCTCGTCGAGCGTACGGGGTGCGACATGGCACCAAAGCTAGTGGCGTGCCGGATACCCCTCAAGGGCATCCCCCGGGTGATCTTTAGTCGCCCGACCTCGCTCCCTCGTCTCGTTTGAGGGCATCAGCGGTGCGGATGAAGAGGATGATCCAGGTGAACACGACGGTCCCGGCCACCAGTTCCACGGCAGTGAGCGTGTAGTAGCCGACGGCGAAGAACACCGCCAGAGCCACGATCAGGAGGGTGAAGACGTACCCCAGCAGCAGGAAGGTGCGCGAGACTCCGGGCACCCACCAGCGCATCGCGACGACGAGCACGGCGAACGCGACGACCATTCCCGACGCCACCGCGGTGTGAAGCGCGAAGTGCTCATCGACGGGGAACACGCCCACCATGCCGAGGAAGAGCCCGACGATGATGAGGCAGGTCCGCACCGAGGTCACTCCGCGCGGGTGCGTGGCGGGAATGCCCCTCGTCGCGTAGCGGGCGAGCGTGGTCACGAGGATCCCGGCGACGATCAGCGTGAGGTTGAACGCCCGCGCCGAGAGGTCGTCGGTCATGCCGAGCGCGCTGAGGTTCTCCTGCCACCATTGCGGGTCGCTCGCCGTCAGCATGCTCGCCAGGATCCCGAGGACCAGGAACACCGCGAGGACCGTCGCCAGCAGCTGCAGGTCCAGATGGGTCGCGGAGTAGTAGGTCACGTACGCGGTGAGCCCGCTCGCGGCGCCGGCGAGCATCAGGACGGGCACGGGGTAGACGACGGCTCCGATCAGACCCGCTTCGATGATCGTCGCGGCGAGCGTCCACCCGAGCAGGGCGATGATGGCGTGCGCGAAGGCGAAGGCCGCGATGTCGATGATGTCGAGCACCCCGAGCCGCCTGTGCCTCTCGGGATCGGCGGCGATGACGCGACCCAGCACGAAGACGACGACCGCAGTGACCGCGGATGCCAGTGCCGCGAACTGCCCGAGCGAATCGGGGCCGGAGATGGGCGCCGACCGCAGGCGGAACACCACGAGGGCCACGAGCGCTGCGACGACGAAGGCGAAGATCGAGATCTGGAGACCGATGGCCTCCCGCGCTCGTTCACGGGTCGCGCCGTGCGAGCGGGCTGCCGTGAGGAGATCCGGCGATGGGGGCGTCGTCGACATGCCCTCAGTCTCCGGTGCTGCGGAAGCGCGGACGAACATCGTTCATCCTCAACGGGCGATACCGACCAGCCGTGCTCCGCGCTCACCCCCTCCGGATGAGAGGGATCCTCCGCGGCGAGCGCGCACGCCGCATCCTGGTCGGATGATGCGCTGGAGCCCCCGATCGAGTGGTCGGCGAACGTGACGCTGGACGCGCTGTTCCCCGATGGACTCTCGCCGTGGCAGATCGTGCTGGCGGTGCTGTCCATCCTCATCGGTTGGCTGCTCTCCCGCTTCGCCCGGAAAGGCGTGCTCAAGCTGACGACACGGACGCCGGGCATCTCCGACTCGGTCGCGCAGTTGGCGGCACGCTTCACCCAGTACGCCCTGCTCCTGGTGGGCATCGGCGTCGGGCTGGCGTTCCTCGGGGCGAATGTGCAGCCGCTCCTGGCCATGACGGCCATCGCCGTGGTCGTCCTGATCCTCGTGCTCCGCGGCGTCGCCGACAATTTCGCGGCCGGGGTGCTCATCCAATCCCGCCAGTCCGTGAAGATCGGGGAGGAGATCGAGATCGACGGCCCCGACGGGCCGATCCGCGGCGTCGTCCAGGAGCTCAACGGACGCGCGGTGCTCCTGGCGACGGTCGACGGCAGGACGGTGCATGTGCCGAACGCCATGCTCCTCACCGGAGTTCTGGTGAACGACTCCCGTCACGGCGCGCGTCGCAGCGCGGTGGACATCCGGGTCGCGAGAGAAGACGGGATCGTCGTGGATGACATCATCGCGATCATCTCCCGTGCCGCCGGCGAGGTCGAGGGCGTTCATGCCCGTGAGCATCCCGGCGTGTCGTTCGCCTCGATCTCTCCGACACGATGGATGCTCACCCTTCGGATCTGGCACCACCCGCTGCACGGATCGGCCGTGATGTCGGCGACGGTCCGCGGTGTGGCCGAGGCGCTGGAATCCGCCGGGGTGAGAGCGGTCGTCACCCCCCGGCAAGGCCCGGCACCGCTGGTCGCACCGGAGCCGTTCTGAGCTCGTCGACTACGCTGTCCGCGTGACCACCTCGCCTGCGCCGGAGCGCGCCCCCGACCGGATGCTCTCCCCCAGTCTGCGGGTGCTGCTCATGCTCGCGGCAAGCGCGGTGGCTCTGGCCGGCGTCTACTTCGCCCGTGACCTCTTCGGGCCCATCGCGCTCGCGATCGTGATCGTGGTCATCTGCGAGCCCCTCCGTCGCCCTCTCGATCGACGCGGTTGGCCGCAGTGGGCGAGCACGACCGCGGTCATCGCAGTCGCGTATCTGATTCTCCTGATCATGGGAGCACTGCTCTGGCTCGCAGGTACGCAGTTCGCCCGTCTGATCGGCGACCTGGTGTCGGAAGGCGGTCTGGCCACGACCGTCGACGACCTCGTGGCGTGGCTGCAGTCCCTCGGCCTGGACGAGGAGGCCTCGGACGCCGCAGCGTCGGTCCTCGACCCCACCACGCTGCTCGGGCTCGCACGGAGCATAGGGGGAACCGTGGTCAGCGTCGCGACGGCCCTGTTCTTCGTGTGCGCCTACATCATCTTCATGGCGGTGGATGCCGCTCGTTACCGCCAGGCGCCCGCGATCTTCGGCGCGACCAAGGGCGCGGTGATCGCGCGGATCTCGCGTCTCAACACCGGCGTCCGCCGTTACTACATCGTCAACGCGAGCTTCGGCGCGATCGTCGCGATCATCGACGGTCTCGCACTGTGGTGGATGGGCGTTCCGGCTCCGGTCGTCTGGGCGATCCTGGCGTTCGTGACGAACTTCATCCCGAACATCGGCTTCGTCCTCGGCCTCGTCCCTCCGGCGATCCTGGCGTTCGTCGTCGGCGGCTGGCCGCTGCTGCTCGGAGTGGTCGCGGTCTACTGCATCGTCAACGTGGTCCTCCAGGTGCTCGTCCAGCCGAAGTTCGTCAGCGATGCCGTCGATCTCAGTCTGACGCTCAGCTTCTTCTCGGTGATCTTCTGGACCTTCATCATCGGTCCCCTCGGGGCGATCCTGTCGATCCCGCTCACCCTGCTGGCACGGACGCTCGTCTTCGAGGGCGATCCCGACGCGACCTGGCTGCGTTGGCTCTCCGGAGACCGCACCGCGGTTCCCGCGGCGCCGGAGCCGGAGCCGGAGCCGGTCGAGACTGCGCGACGACGTCGCCGACGTCACGCGCCTCGTCGCCGCTGACGGCTCCGCACCTGCCTCTTCCCGCCACGCTGCGCCCGCACGACCTCGCTGAGCCCGCACTCTCCCCGTAAATCACCAGGGGTGAGGTTGCCGTCGAGACGTGGTCCCGAGAACGCTCCCGGTGGGATCGTGGACGCGGGAGCGCTCGACGGGGGCGCCGGCGGATGGAGGCGATGTGCAACGTCCACTCGCGGGATTGACCAGGCGCAACTTCGTCACGGAGCTCACAGCCGGGGTCACCCTGCTCGCCATCGCGATCCCGTTGAACATCGGTTACGCCCAGATCGCCGGCCTTCCGCCCACCGCCGGCCTCTACGCCCTGATCGTTCCCACGATCGTGTATGCGCTGATCGTCTCCTCCCGACAGCTGGTCGCGTCACCGGACGCGGCAGCCGCCGCGCTCGTCGCGTCCTCGATCGGCGGCCTCGCCGCCGCCGGCAGCGCCGACTACGCCACTCTCGCGCTGGCCCAGGCGATCATCTGCGGCGTCATGTTCGTGCTCCTCGCGATCTTCAAACTGGGCTTCCTCGCGAACTTCCTCTCCAAACCGATCCTCGTGGGTTTCGTCGGCGGGCTGGCGCTCGACATCATGGTCAGCCAGGTGGCGAAGATGCTCGGCGTCAAGATCGACTCCGGCAAGGACTTCATCGGGAAACTGGTCGACCTCGTCGGAGGGTTCACCACGGTCAACGGCTGGGCCGTCCTGATCTCCGTGTGCGCGGTCGCCGTGCTGCTGCTGGGACGCAGATTTCTCCGCGCCGTCCCTTGGGCACTGATCGTCCTGGTGGCGACCACGCTCGTCGTCGTCGTGACCGGACTCGATCAGCAGGGCGTCGACGTCCTCGGCGAGGTTCCGGCAGGACCGCCCGTGCTCACGTGGCCGATGATCGACTGGTCGCTCTGGCTCATGCTGATTCCCTCCGCGATCGCCTTGACCCTGGTCACGACGGCCGAGGGCCTGCTGGTGTCGCGGTCATACTCTGAGAAACACGGCTACCCGTTCCACGCGAACCGGGACCTCCTCGCATTCGGCGCGTCGAACATCGTCGCCGGCGCGCAGGGCAGCTTCGCCGTCGGCTCGTCGACCTCCCGCACTGCGGCGATGGATCAAGCGGGTTCGCGTACGCAGTTCCCCGCGTTGATCCTCGCCGCGGGCACCCTGCTGCTGCTCCTGTTTGGCACGGCACTCCTGGCCGACATCCCGTCGCCGGCCATCGGCGCGATCGTCGGAGTCGCGATCATCCCGCTGCTCGGCATCCGCGACTTCATCGACCTGTGGCGCAAGGACCGGTTCGAGTTCCTCATCGGCGCGACCTGCTTCCTCGTCACGCTTCTGATCGGCTCGATCCCGGGCATCCTGGTGGCGTTCGTGCTCGCGCTCATCAACATCGCCAAACGCGCGTCGAATCCCGCGATCGACGTGCTCGAATCCAGCGGAGACCCCGGCGAGTCGCTGCTCGAAGACGCTCCGGCCGGAAACGTCACGGCACCGGGAGTGATCGTCATCCGGCTGGCCGCTCCGCTGTTCTTCGCCAACGGTGCCGTGTTCTCGAGCGCCGTGAAAGACGCCATCTCGTCTGCTGGCCACGGCCGTGTCCAACACCTCGTCGTCGATATGGAAGCCGTCACCGATGTGGACGTGACCGGCGCCGAATCGTTCGTCGCCCTCAAGCACTGGCTCGCCGGCCAGTCGGTCTCCCTCGCTTTCAGTCGAGTGCGTCCGAACACACTGCACCGCCTGACCGACCTCGGACTCCTCGAGGCGGAAGACGTCTACGCCACCAACCGCGAAGCGATCGCGAATCTGGCTCCGTCGACGACGGGGTCGACTCCAGAGAAAGGTCACTGATGGGAACCGTCATCGGAGAGATCCTCCCCCTCGCGCTCGGGGTCGCGATCAGCCCGATCCCGATCATCGCGGCGATCCTCATGCTGCTCTCGCCCAAGGCGCGCATCACCAGTGTCGGCTTCCTCCTCGGGTGGGTGATCGGGATCGTCGTCGCCGTCACCGTGTTCACTCTCCTGTCGTCGATCCTGCCGGCGGACGACCCTGATGCCTCACGGCCGATCCGTGGTGTGGTGCAGCTCGTCCTGGGGCTGCTGCTCTTCCTCCTCGCCTTCGGACAATGGCGCAAGCGCCCCAAGCCCGGCGAGGACGCGGCGCTGCCGAAGTGGATGAAGGCCATCGACACGGTCACCTTCCCCGTGGCGTTTGGCCTCGGATTCCTCCTGTCCGCCGTGAACCCCAAGAACCTGATCATGGCCGCCGGCGCGGGCACCGACATCGGGGGCGCGGCCCTTCCGGTCGGGTCCGCCGTCGTGGTCGTCGTGATCTACACGCTCATCGCCTCATCGACGGTGCTGATCCCGGTCATCGGCTACCTCGTCGCAGCCGAGCGTCTCCGCGCGCCCTTGGACGCCCTGCGCGGGTGGCTGGCGGCGGAGAACGCCGTCATCATGGCCGTCCTGCTCCTGGTGATCGGCGTGTCGATGATCGGCAAGGGAATCGGCAGTTTCTAGAACCGGGATCGGCCGGGGCACCCGGCCCGCAGAAGGGACACGCACGTGGGAGAACTGATACTCGCGCTCGTCCCGGTCGCTCTCGGTGTGGTCCTGAGCCCACTCGCGATCATGGCGCTCGTCGCCGTTCTCCTCTCGCGCAATGCGCGGATGAACGGCATCACGTACCTGATCGGGTGGTTCCTCGGTCTGGGCGGGCTCATGACCCTGTGCCTCTGGCTGTTCCCCCTGCTCGCGGTGCACGAGCTCGGTGAGCCTCCGCTGTGGGTCCCGATCGTGCGCGTCCTCCTCGGCCTATTCCTGATCGGGTCCGCCGTGTGGGTGTACCGAAAGGGTCGCGCACACATCGCACAGATGGCCGCGGCGTCATCACCGCGCGAAGTCGTCGCCGCATCACCCCAGCTCCCGGGCTGGCTGCACTCCGTGGAGTCCTTTCGGCCCGGGCGGACTCTGCTTCTCGGACTCGGGCTCTTCGTGCTCAATCCGGTCGATGCCTCGTGCGCTATCCTCGCCGCGCTCGACATCTCGTTGTCGGACGTCGACCGGAGCACCGGCCTGTGGGTCGCTGTCGTCTTCGTCATCATTGGGACGCTCCCCATCGCGCTGCCCGTGCTGTACGTGGTGGTCCGCGGCGCCGACGCCCAGCCGCTCCTCGATCGCGTGCGGGCGTGGATAGCCGGGAACACGCACGTCTTGAACGCCGCGCTGCTCCTGGTCATCGGTGCCCTTCAGCTCGAGAAGGGGATCGCTGCCTTGCTCTGAGCGACGCACCGGTTCAGTCGATACCGAGAGCGAGCGCGGCCGCCGTCACTCCTTCGCGGTCGGAGACGCCGAGCTTCCGATAGATGTTCCGGACGTGGGTCTTCACGGTGTTCGGCGAGATGAACTCCTGCTGGGCGATCTCCCGCAGCGTCGCATTGCGGCTCAACGCGGAGAGCACGATGCGCTCGCGCCGCGTGAGTTCTTCGTCGATCAGCATGCCCGCAGCGGCGAGGCGCTCGCGGACGCAGTCGGCGAAACGCCCGCGGGAACCCGGGGTGGCGCGTGCGGCGAGCAGACGCGCCACCACGGGCCCCGCGTCGGCGAAACGCCGGACCAGCTCCTCCGGCTCCGCCAGCGCGAGCGCGAAGGCGAGAGAAACCTGCGCCTGGTCCGGATGCCCGGACTGCACGTCGAGGCAGGCCGCTACCAGCCACGCGTCGACCATCGATGTCGGCAGAAGACACCGCGAGCTTCCCTCCAGGACGGGAGCGAGCGCCTGACGGGCACGCGCGAAGTCCTGGTCGTGCAGTGCCGCGATCGCCCGGAGCACGAAGACGTCACCGGTCGAGCCGATCGCCCGCTCGATCTCGACGATGAAGCGGTCACGGAGAGAACGCTCCCCGAGTCGATCGAACGCCCGCACGGCGAATGCGCTCATCATCGCGTACCAGTGGACCGGAAGCGGCATGTCCGCGCGCGGCGCCATGTTGTCGAGCAGATCGACGGCCGCGGCATGTGCGTCGATCGCGGAGTCCGCGCCCAGAAGCGTGATCATTCCTCGGAGTCCCCGTGCGATCGAGGGTTCGGCGCCCGATTCGATGATGCCGGTGGCAACCTTCAGCGTCTCGTCGACGTCACCGACGAGCATCCGCTCGAAGGGAACCCAGTAGCGCCACACTCTCGTGACCTCGTAGAACGAGTCGTCCGGTGTGCCGAGCTCGGCCCAGCGCTGATCGAGGCGCGCACCCGAACGGAGCACCTCGCCCATGCGACCGCGGAAGAGCTCAGCGGTGTTCAGGATGGCTGCCGCCTGCAACTCCGCCGCTGCAGCCCCCGAGGCGACCGCGCGGTCACACGCCAACCGCGCGAATCGACCTGCCCGGTCGAGGTCTCCGACATAGAGCTCCGCCATGGCGGCCTGCACGAACACATAGGTGTCCAGCTGCGACTCCCCGGTCACCTCTTCGAGCGCGAGCTCCAGCCGGTCGAGAGCGTCGGTGAGGCCCCCGCGCCGGACGGCGATATGGAGTTCCAGCCCCTTCCGCCACTGACGAACGGCCGCAGACCCCTCATCCCCCGGCCATGGCGGCGAGGATTCCAGCAGGGCAGCTGCCGTGGAGGCGTCTCCTCGTGCGAGTCGCGCCGATGCGATCAACAGTTGCACGGAAGGTTCGGCCCGCACGGAATGCGGAAGCCCCGCTGTCGCGGAGATCACCTCGCAGGCATGCCCCATGAGAACGAGCTGCATCCCGCACTGTCGCAGGATCAGGGACATCGACTGCGCGTCGTGACTGCGCGTCGCGTGAGTGAGCGCGAGCCTGTGCTCCTGCTCTGCGGCGAACCACTCCGCCGTCACCTTCTCGAGGGACTCGACCGCCGCATCTCCGCGCTCCTTCAACCGGGCGTAGAGGAACTCCCGCAGCAGAGGGTGGTAGTGATACCACCCCGGCTCGTCGCGGTTGCGACTGATGAGAACGTTGAGGCGGATGAGTTGCTCGATCAGACCCGCGGCCGGCGCTCCACCGATGAGCCGCGAGGCCAGTCGGGGAGTGAACGAATCGGGTACCGAGGTGAGCACAAGGAAGTCGCTGAGCTCGTGGTCGAGGTCGGCGAAGACCTCCTCGGCGAAGTAGTCGGTCACCGTGGGAGAATCGCCGCGCAGCGGGAGCACGGTCGCGAACGAATCGTGGAGCGCGGCGAGTTCGAGGAGACGCAGCCCGGTCGCCCATCCTTCGGTCCTGCGCAGCACGGACGTGATCTCCCCCTGTGAGAGGCTCACGTCCCGCGCACGGAAGAACAACCGCACCTCCGCCGGCGTGAAGGCGAGATCTTTCGCATCGAGTTCGAGGGCGATCCCGGCGATGCGTCGGCGCGCGAGCGGAATCCTGCGGGTTCCCCGTCCGGAGAGGACGACGTGCCCGTTGCCGGGAACGGCGTTCACGAAAGAAGTCAGCATCTCGGCGAGCCGATCGTCCTCGACGAGGTGGACGTCGTCGATGATGACGACGATACGCCGCCCCGCGCCGCGGAGGGAGCGCGCCAGCGCGCGTGCGGTCTCCACCGACCAGCTGCCGGCGACCCGCTCCAGGCTCTCGCGGAGCCGTTCGTCATCGACGTCTGCCAGTGCGCTCCGCAACGGTTCGAGATCCATGTCGCCACGCTGCAGAGCCCACCACACCACCGCGGTGTCGCCATGGGCGTCCAGTGCGTGCGCCCAGTGGACGAGCAGTCGCGTCTTCCCGGATCCGGCCGGCGCAGAGAGCACGGTCAACGTCCAGGGTTCATCCATCGCGGCGGTGAGACGCGCCAGCAGTCGAGGCCGCGCGATATCCCCCGCGACCGTCGAGACGGCGAAAGCCCGCGACGATTGCGGGTCCTCTTCATCTGATGCCATCGGAACCCCCCGTAACATGTTAGACGCTACTCGACCCTCTCCCACTCGAAGTATCCCACCCCAGCGAACACGGGCTCAAGGAACTTTCGTCTAGCGTGGAATCACGCGGAGGAACGACGCCGAACCCTCGCGAGCAGCGAGACGATCGAGGGCACCACGGCTCCGAAGAAGAGAGCGAGTCCGACCCCGAGCAGCGTTTCCACGGCGCGCTCGACGAACCGCTCCGCCGGGGGCTCCGGGGACGTCGACATGATGAGCGTCAGAGCGAGGAACGTGGTGAATCCGGGCACGACGTACCAACGGCTCTCCTGAATCGCGCACGCCGACCCGATGACCAGTCCCACCACGATCCCCACGACCACGTCCGCCGGGTCGAGCACCGCCACGACCGCCGCCGCCAGTGCGCCGATCAGAACGGACACCGCACGCCCGATGCTGCGCGCGATGAGCTGCCCCCGCACCGGCCTCATCACCAGGAGCACCGCACCAGTCGCCCAGCCGACATGCTCGAGGTCCCACAGGAAGCCCAGCGCCGCGGCAGTGGCCGCACCCGCGCCGAGAAGGATTCCGTAGACCAGCATGGCGCGACCGCGCGGCACCGGCGGCGGCGGATGGGGCTCTTCGTCGCGTTCCGGCCAGAGCAGCATGAGGATCCACGCATAGATCGAACCGGCCACGATGCACGCCGCGAAACCGAGGGTGACCGGCGACCAGGTGAAGCTCAGCCCGATACCGGTCATCGGCAGCGCCAGGACCAGCAGGAGCTGACCCCCGCGTCCGCGCGTCGCGTTGACGCTCGCCAGGACCGCGAGCACGAACACCCCGACGACGGCGATGACGGGCGAAGACGCCAGCACGGACCCGAGCAGCAGCGCCATGGCGCTGAGCACCCCGACGACCGGGATGATCGCTCGACGGCGCCGTCGCGGCGGCATGCCGAAAGCCGCCGCGGGCACGACCCCGATCCCGAAGGCGACCGCCAGCGACAGATCGAACGGGGCGACCACGATGGCGGGCACGGCGAAGAGCATGCCGAGGCCGAACCGAGACCACCGCCAACTCAGCCCTGCGCGGTCGTCCATCCTGTCCACCTCGGCCCCGCAACCGCCCGCTCGTCGCTCGACACGACCGCCCCCTCTCGTGGGGCTGCCCGCCGCTCCCACTTGTGGAGCCAGCCTAGGGAGGAGGCCGTCGGTGCGTCAGGGCGCGTCGTCCACTTCACCCTGGTGAAGGCTGGGCATCCCCGCATCGATCGCCGATTCGGCTGCGGTGATGCCTTCTCGCAACGTCCCGTGGACGCGCCCCGCCGATTCGAGGCCTGCGAACCACGGTGTGCGCTCCGCCACGACCTTGGCCGATGCCGGCACCGCAGCCAGGTGCAGCACGACCCCGAGCTGCGAGAGCTCGCGGTCGAGATCCTCCAGCGCGTCGAGCACGGTGATCGTCATCACCTCCTGCTGCGTCAACCCGAGCACGAGCGCGCGGACCGGAGCCCCCTGGGCCGCCACGGTCTCGAGGAGCATCCGCTCGTTCGCCAGGGCGTTCGCAGTGTAGAGACCACGGTCCAGGCGGATGCCCAGCACCCCGCCGTCACCACCCACGATGGTCGCCTTCGGGATGTTGACCTCGCGCAGCACCAGGATCAGCGTCACGACGACGCCGACCGCCACGGCCGGGAGCAGACCCGCGGTGAGACCGAGAACGGCGACGGACGAGGCGATCCAGAAGTCGACGCGGCTGATGCGTGCCCAGCGCAGGAGTTCCGGGATGTTGATGAGCCCCGCCACGGCGACGAACACCATCGCGGCCAACGTCGCCTCCGGCAGCAGACTGAGCACAGGGCCGAGGAAGAGGGCGACGAGGACGGCGAGGACCACGGTCACGAGGGTCGCCACCTGCGAGCGCGCGCCCGCGCTCTGATTGACCGCGCTCTGCGAGAACCCTCCGGCCGCAGGCATCGTTCCGAAGAAGGCCCCGACTGTGTTCGCCGCGCCGGTCGCAAGCAGTTCCTGGTCACTGTCGATCTGAGGCTCGGTGGCGACGCGAAGGCTTCGGGCGACGGCTGCGGATTCGAGGAAAGCCATCACGGCGATCGCGAGCGCGCCGGGAACCAGCGCCACCGTCTGTCCGAAGTCCGGGATTCCTGGAACGGGCAGGCCGCTGGGCACCGGTGCGATCAGGTCGACGCCGAGTCGATCGATTCCGGCCATTCCGACCAGGAGGATCCCTCCGACCACGACGACCAGCGTGCCCGGAACCTTCGGAGCGAAGCGCTTGAGCACGAGGATCACCGCGATGGAGCCCGCAGAGAGGGCGATCGTGGGCCCGTTCGCACTTCCGAAGGCCTGCGCCACCGCGCCGAGCGATGCGAGGAATCCATGACCGGAGAAGTCGTCGCTCTCTCCCAGCAGCTTCGGCAGCTGTCCGACCGCGACCGTCGCACCGACACCGATCTTCAGGCCGAGGACCGTGGCGCCACTGATGTTCTCCACGAGCGAGCCGAGCCGGCAGAGCCGCGCGATCAGCAGGATCACACCGACCAGCAGGGTCAGCATCATCAACGAACCCATAGCATCCTCGGCCCCGGCCGCCACGCCCGCCGTGACCAGGGTCGTCGCCGTCAGCGTGGCGATGGTCGACGTCGTCGAGACGCTCATCGCCCTGCTCCCCCCGAGGAACGCATACACGAGCATCGGCAGGATGCAGGTGTAGAGGCCCACCTGCACGGGCAGGTTCGCGATCGTCGCATAGGCCATCGCCTGCGGGATCACGACGGCACCGGCCGAGAGCCCCGCGATCACGTCGCGAAGGATCCAGGATCGTCGGTAGCCCACAACGGTGCTGAGCAGCCACGGGGGTCGTCTCGTCACGGTCATCGGCCTCTCCGTCGTCGGGTCGTCAGAAGCGTACTGCGGCGGACACCGCGAGGAACACGGGCGAAAGGATCCCACGCGCGGCTCACCCTGGTGAACTCCCGCCGCGGACACTGCTGCCGGCCCTGCGCACCGGTAACGTCCGACGAGCCGCCGACTTCGCGCGGAACATCTTTTGAAGGAGTAGTCATGAGTTTTTGGGGATCGTTCTGGGACATCATCTGGTGGTTCCTGCTGGCGTTCGTCTTCATCTCCTACCTGTTCGCCCTGTTCGCCATCGTCGCCGACCTGTTCCGTGACCGGAAGCTCAACGGCTGGTGGAAGGCGGTGTGGATCATCTTCCTGATCTTCGTTCCGTTCCTCACGGTGCTCGTATACCTGATCGCACGGGGATCGGGCATGGCAGAGCGGAGCAATGCGGAGGCCGCGAGCGCCCGCAGCGCGGCAGATGCCTATATCCAGCAGGTCGCGGGCACGAGCCCGAGTGAGGAGATCGCGAAGGCGAAGGCATTGCTGGATTCCGGGACCATCACGGCCGAGGAGTACAACACGATCAAGGCCAAGGTCCTCCGTTAGGACCGACACAGGGCGTGTCCGCGCACTGCGGACACGCCCTGTTCTCCGTCATTCAAGTTGTGCACAATCGAATCGCATGCAATGATTTATCCATGCCGGTGACCGATGAGATGGTGTGCTTCTCCCTCTACTCCGCGGCTCGCGCCACCACGCAGGCATATCGGGCACTGCTCGCGCCGTGGGGACTGACGTACCCGCAATACCTGGTGCTCGCCGCGCTCTGGCTCGACGGCGAGCAGACGATCGGCTCACTCGGCGAGGTGATGCGCCTGGATTCCGGCACGCTCTCCCCGCTCGTCCGGCGACTCGAGCAGGCAGGCCTCGTGGCGCGATCGCGGAGTCGCGAGGATGAGCGCGTCGTGACCGTGACGCTCACTGAAAAGGGGCGCGACCTTCGCTCCGAGGTCGCGCCGATCCATTCCAGGGTCACCGCGATCGCGGGACTCCACGACGACGCACACCGCAGAGCACTCATCGCCGAGTTGCACGACATCACCGATCGCCTCCAGCAGGCGACCATCGACCTCGGCAGCGCCCGCCCGGGCGACGCCCGCTGACCTCACCCCCGACAGAACGGAGCCGCCATGCGCGCACTCATCCACCCCACCTTCGGCGCTCCGGAGGAAGTCCTCCGCGTCGAGGACCGGCCCGTTCCGGAGCCCGGCGAAGGACAGGTCCGCCTGCGAGTGGTCCTCTCCCCCATCCACAATCACGATCTCTGGACGGTACGCGGCACTTACGGCTTCACTCCCGAACTCCCTGCGGCGTCGGGCACAGAGGCGTTGGGCGTGGTGGATGCGCTCGGCGCCGGTGTCGAGAACCTCGCCGTCGGCCAGCGCGTCGCCACTGGCGGGACCTTCGGCGCATGGGCGGAGTACATCGTGACGAACGCCGCGGGGCTCATCCCCATCCCGGACGGGCTTCCCGACGAGACGGCCGCCCAGCTCGTGTCGATGCCGTTCAGCGCGATCACCCTGCTCGATTTCCTCGCGGTGAAGCAGGGCGACTGGATCGTCCAGAACGCTGCGAACGGCGCCGTCGGGCGCATGCTCGCGCAGCTCGCCTCCGCACGTGGTGTGAACGTCGTCGGCCTCGTGCGTCGAACGGCGGGCATCACGGAACTCCATGAGCAGGGCATCGACCGGATCGTCGCCACCGATCAGGCCGATTGGAAGGCACAGGTGGAAGCCCTCACCGGCGGTGCCCCCGTCGTCGCCGGTGTCGACTCGGTCGGCGGCGCTTCTGCGGGCCAGGTGCTCTCGTTGCTCGCCGAGGGAGCAACCCTGGTCGCCTTCGGCGCGATGGACTCGCCCATCATGGAGATCGCATCCTCCGATGTGATCTTCAAGCAGGCCACGGTGAAGGGTTTCTGGGGCAGCAAGGTGATCCCCCGCCTGGACGCGGATACGCGAACCGCTCTGTTCGGCGAGCTCTTCCAGCGTCTCGCCGACGGCAGCCTCACCCTTCCCGTCGCCGGCATCTTCGACGCTGCCGACATCAGCGCGGCCGTGCAGGCGAGCGATACCGCAGGGCGCGTCGGCAAGGTGCTCCTCCGCTTCTGAGCGCGTGCGCCTCCGAGGAGCTTTCCGATGTCGGTACCCCAAGGCAGAGTGTGCGCATGAACATCACACTCACTCAGCCTGAAGGGCTCGTCGCGAGTCCGGCATTCAGCCACGTGGCGGTCGTTCCGCCTGGAGCGACGACGATCTACATCGGCGGCCAGAACGGCGTCGACACCACGGGGGCCGTCGTCTCCTCCGATGCCGGCGAGCAGTCGCTGCGCGCGGTGGAGAACGCCAGGATCGCTCTCGAGTCGGTCGGTGCCGGACTCGACGACGTGATCAGCTGGACCGTGCTGATCCATCAGGACGCGGATCTGCGCGCAGCCTATGGAGCGGTCGCCTCGAGGCTCGCCAGGGAAGGCGCCCCGCCCCTCGTCACGGCTGCGCTGGTGGCAGGGCTCGGGGTGCCCGGTGCGCTGATCGAGGTGAGCGCCGTCGCCGCCGTCGTCCGGGACTGATCGAACCCCCTGCACCCGAGGGGGGCATGCGGGAAGGAGGTCAGATCCTGCCACGCACCGGAGTCCGCGCCGCATCGTCGGCGCCGTCCGGCATGGTCATCTCCGCGCGCACGCCCAGCAGGCGAACCTCACGCTCGGGATCGAGCGTCGCGCCGAGTGCTGCCGCGGCCGCGACGAATTCCTGGCGATCCGTGGCCGGCCCCGGAAGCGTGCGACCGATCGTCCTGGTCTCGAACGGGGCGTACCGCACCTTGAGGTACACACGCACGACGGGTCGCCCTTCGGCGGCGCAGTCCTGGAAGGCCTGGGCGGCGAGTTCTCTGATCGCCGTCTCGACCTGATCCGGTGTCGTCAGGTTCTGCTGGTAGGTCATCTCACGACTGTGGCTACGAGCGACCCATGGGGTGTCGTCGACGATACGCGGACCGATACCGGATCCCAAGCCGTGATACCAGACCCCCATCCGCGGTCCGAACTCCGCCACCAGAGCCTGCTCGTCCGCATCGGCCAGCTCGCGCACGGTCAGGATGCCGTGAGCGGCCAGTCTCCTCTGCACCTTCGGCCCGACACCCCACAGCTCGCGCGTCGGCCTGTCTCCCATGATCTCGAACCAGTTGTCCGCTGTGAGGCGGAATATGCCGCGGGGCTTGCCGAATCCGGTCGCGATCTTCGCCCGCACCTTGTTGTCGCCGATCCCCACCGAGCAGTGCAGCTCGGTCGCATCGAGCACCGCGGCCTGCGCGGACCTCGCCATCGTCTCCGGATCGTCCGTGGTCACGCCGAGAAAGCACTCGTCCCACCCCACGATCTCGAGCACCACATCCGGCAGCGCCCGGAGCGCGGCCATCACCTCACCGGAAGCCAGAGCATAGGCCTCGTGGTCGACGGGGAGGAAGACCGCGTCATCGGGTGCCTTGCGCGCGGCGATCTTCAGAGGCATGCCCGAACCGATGCCGAAGGCGCGCGCCTCATACGAGGCGGTCGACACGACGGCGCGCTCGGTGGGGTCTCCCCGACCACCGACGATCAGCGGGAGGCCGGCGAGCTCGGGCCTTCGCAACACCTCGACCGCGGCGATGAACTGATCCATGTCCACGTGCAGCACCCAGTCGGCCATGCAACGAGTGTGGTCGCTGACGGCGCGGATGTCACCCCTCGAGCATCAGCTGATCGCGACGCCGATCGCCGTGGCGACCACCGCGAGCAGTGGCAGGGCTCCCTGCATCGTGGCCGCGCGCACCTTGGTGCGGTCGGACAGCACGAGCACCAGCGCGGCTGCGAGCATCATCGCGGTACCGGCGAAGACGAGTGTGAGCCCCACCGTCTCGGCTCCCACGATCACGAGACCGATGCCGAGCAGGGTCGTCAGCGCGAGGAAGAGGTTGTAGAACCCCTGGTTGAAGGCCAACTGCTTCATGGTGACCGCATCGGCCTCGCTGGCGACGCCGAAGATCTTCCGCGTCTCGGGATCGGTCCACCTGAGCGACTCGAGCGCGAAGATGAAGACGTGGAACGCAGCGGCGGCTGCGGCGAGGACGAGACCGACGATGAGCATGGGCTGATTCTCCCGTTCCGAGGGGTCGGGAGCAAGCCGACCGGTGAGCGGGGCTACACGAGGAAGATCGGCAGCAGTCCCGGATTGTGTGCGTGCACCAGCACGGCGAACACCACGGCGTCGAACAGCAGATGCACCGTGACGACATAGGCGAGCGAATGCGTGCGGAGGAAGATGTACCCCTGCAGCAGGGCGAACGGGATGGTCAGCAGCGGTCCCCACTCCCGGTAGCCGAGCTCCCAGAGGAACGAGACGAAGACGATCGCTTGGAGCAGGTTCGCGACCAGGTCCGGGAAGTGGCGTCGCAGCAGCGCGAACACCGTGCAGATGAAGAACAGCTCGTCCCAGATGCCGACGGCGCCGACGCCGACGAAGAGCCTCGCGATGAGGTCGGGGGTGTCGACCACCGGCCAGTTCTGGTAGACCCCGCTGGTGATGAAGTAGAAGGGCAGGATGAGCCAGCCGAGCACCAGCACGGCCACCAGCCAGCCCCATTGCAGCCGACCCCAGCGTCTACGCGTTCGCCACGGGAAGCTGATCGCGCGGTCGCGGTAGACGAACCGCGAGATGACGTACGGCACGGCGACCGCCCCGCCGAGTGCAAGAGTGAAGCGCAGCATCGCGAGGTTGTCGAGCTCCGCAGCCAACGGGATGATGCTCACGATCAGAAGACCGATCGCGATCAGGGAGAGATCCCTCGTGAGAGACGGCGGCCTGTGCACTCCGAGCATCCTCGCGGTCTCCAACCGAGACCCCACGCGCACGACCTCGTCCTCGGCGCGGCGGCCGCGCTCGATCAGCCCCGCCACAGCGATGCCCGCCGCGAGCAGCGTCCAGCCGATCCAGGGGATCTCCAGCACGAAGAATGCCGGAGCCGCCGCACACACGAGCAGCGCCGGCACGACGCCCAGCCGCTGCATCGTGTCACGCCGCACGTCCGTCACGCGCGCGTCCTGCGCCGATACACGAGGTCCCGGATGTCACGCCCCTTCGCGATGCCCTTGCGCTCGAATGCGGTCATCACCCGGCCGTCGAAGCGGTCAGCCCACTCCCCGTCGAATGCACGCTCGAACAGCGGCTCGGCATCGAGCACCTCGCGCATCTGCAGCGCGTAGTCCTCCCAGTCCGTCGCGAGTCGCAGCAGTCCGCCGTCACGCAATGCTCTCGCCGCGGTGTCGCCGAAACCGGGGCGAACCAGACGTCGTTTGGTGTGCTTCTTCTTGTGCCACGGGTCGGGGAAGAAGATCCACACCTCCCGTGCCGCAGCCTCGGGGAGGAATGAGGAGAGCACCTCCGGCGCGTTCGCCTCGACCACGCGCAGGTTGCGGGCACCCTCGCGATCGGCGTCGAGCATCGTCCGCGCGAGTCCAGCGCGGAACACCTCTACGGCGAGGAAGTCGTCGTCCGGGCGCGACGACGCCGCGGCCACGATCGCATGCCCCTGCCCGGAGCCGATCTCCACGTAGAGATCGGCCGAGCGTCCGTACTCGGTCGCGGGGTCGAGACGGGCCTCGGGGTGCACGGACGTCCAGGCGACGTCTCGCGGCACGTCGAGCAGGTAGTGCGGGCCGAGCTCGGAGAACGCGCGCTCCTGGGCGTCGGACATCCGACCGCTGCGGCGCACGAACGACACCGGTTCGTCTCGGAAGGTACGGGGTTCGGGCATGAATCCAGGGTAGCCGTCGGCGTCGCGGCGTCCGGCGCCTCGGATACCTCCCGCGAGAGCCGCGCTCAGTGCGTCGGCGCCGTCACGAAGTCGATGAGTTCCTCCACACGGCCCAGCAGGGCGGGTTCCAGATCCCGATAGGTCGTCACCTTCGAGAGGATGTGCTGCCAGGCGCGCGCGGTGTCGGCCTGCGTCTCGTGCGGCCACCCGAAGGCACGGCAGATACCGACCTTCCACTCGATGCCGCGCGGGATCTCCGGCCACTTCGCGATGCCGAGGGCTCGCGGCGTGACGCACTGCCAGACGTCGACGAAGGGGTGACCGACGATGCGGAGATGGCGACCGTGCGGGCCCCGGGCGACCGCATCCGCGATCCGCGACTCCTTGGAGCCCGGGACGAGATGGTCGACGAGAACTCCGTAGCGTCGCGTCGCGCTGGGTGGTTCGGCTGCCAGCAGATCGTCGAGCAGATCCACCCCCTGCAGGAACTCGACGACCACGCCTTCGACCCGCAGATCTGCACCCCACACCTTCTCGACGAGCTCGGCATCGTGCTTGCCCTCGACCAGGATGCGGCTGGGCAGCGCGACGCGGGCGCGCTGATCGGCGACCACGAAGGACCCGGACGCCGTCCGACGTGGGCCCTGGGACTTCGCCGCGGGGACGACCAGACGGACCGGTGCGCCGTCGATCAGGAATCCTCCGCCGAGGGGGAACAGGCGTCGACGTCCGACCCGGTCCTCCAGCTCGACGTTCCCACCCTGCACGCGGGTCACGGCACCGCAGAAACCGTCGTCGGCGACCTCCACCACGAGATCCGTCTCCGCCGCGACCTGCGGCACCTGCTTCGCGCCGCGGTCGCGCCAGCCGGTGGCCAGCACATCCGAACCGTACATGTCGTCCATGCCTCCCAGCGTATGTGTCTGCGCTGAGGGCGAACGGAGAAGCACCATCGAGTGCTGTCGCGTGTCGGATCCAGTGCATAGACTCGTGGCATGGGGCTCGGCTGCCGGTCGGAGGGAACACGATGACGAAACGGTGGCTCGCGCTGGCCGCACTCACGCTCGCCGCGGTCGCCGGAGCGTTCACCGCCTCCGCGGCATCGGCCACCGATCCGCTCACCCTCGATGCCGGGTACGTCACCGATCAGGCGGGTGTGCTGAGCGCCGACGAAGAGGCCACCGTCGAAGCCCGGCTCCAGGAGCTCACCGACAACTCGAACGCCGACCTCTTCGTCGTGCTCGTCGACGACTTCACCAATCCCAGCGATAACGTGCAGTGGGCGGATACGGTCGCACAGGACAACAATCTCGGCACCGAGCAGTATCTTCTCGCGATCGCCGTCGACGGCCGGAGCTACTACATCTCCGCCGCCCCCGACGGGCCCGTGAGCTTCGGACAGCTCGACAGCATCGAGGACAAGATGGTTCCCTTCGCGTCCGGCGGCGACTGGGTCGGAGCGATCACCCTCGCCGCCGATGAGATCCAGGGAGACGGGGGCGCCGGCGCGCTCCGGATCGGCCTGATCGTCGTTGCGATCGTCGTGGTCGCGCTGCTGGTGTGGCTCGTCGTCGCTCTCGTGCGCCGCGCGCGCCGCCGCGCCGAGATCCGTGAGCGCGGCGCCATGCCCGAGACCCCCGATCCCGCCGATCCATTCTCCGCTCTGACCGACCAGCAGGTCGAGACACAGGCCGGACTCGCGCTCGTGCAGGCGGACGATGCGATCACCTCGAGCCGGGAGGAACTCGGCTTCGCCGTCGCCCAGTTCGGCGAGGGCGCGACCGAGGAGTTCACGCGCGTCGTCGATGCGGCGAAGGCCAAGATCTCCGAGGCCTTCGACCTGAAGCAGAAGCTCGACGACGAGATCGAGGACACGATCCACGACCGCAGGGCGTGGCATATTCGCATCATCCAGATCGCGGACGAGATCGACGACATCCTGGATGACAACACCGCCGCATTCGACGAGCTCCGCAAACTGGAGCAGAACGCCCCGCAGGAGCTCGAGCGGGTCCGTCGTGAGCGCGCGGCGCTCGACCCGGTCCTCGCCGCGGCCGCTCCAGCCCTCTCCGCACTCACGTCCACCTACGCTCCGGCGGCGCTCGCGATGGTCGCGGACAACCCCGCACAGGCCCGCGAGCGAGCCGACCTCGCGGATCGATCGATCGAGGCGGCGGCGCAGGCGATCGCAGCCGGCCGTTCGGGCGAGGCGGCGTTCGCGATCCGCACCGCAGAGCAGTCGGTGGCGCAGGCGGCACAGCTCGCCCAGGCTGTGACGACGCTGGGCACCGAGCTCTCGACGATCGAGGCGCAGTCCCAGGCGCTCGTCACCGAGCTGCAGGGAGACCTCGCGGCGGCGCAGCAGCTGCCCGATCCTTCGGGAGCGATCGCCGGCGCGGCCTCCGCGACCGCACAGCAGCTCCAAGTGGCACAGACCGACCTCGCCGGCTCCACGCGTAATCCGCAGCGCGTTCTCGAGGCGCTCACCGCCGCCAACGAGCAGATCGATGCCGCGATCGCTCAGGGCAGGGAGGGCGTCGAACGCGCGCGTCGTGTGCAGCAGATGCTCGATCAGACCCTCACTCAGGCGAACTCCGAGATCCGCGCGGCTCGTGACTTCATCGAGACGCGCCGAGGAACCGTGGGCTCCACCGCCCGCACCCGCCTCGCGAACGCGGAGGCGAGCCTGACGCAGGCGCTCAACCTGCGGGCGACCGACCCCGACGCCGCACTGGCGGAGGCCAATCGTGCGCTCGCCCTGGCAGGCCAGGCGACCTCGGCTGCGCAATCCGATGTGCAGGCGTACACCCCTCCCGGTTACGACCAGGGCGGCTTCGGAGGCCCGTTCGGCGGATCCGGGTCATCGTCCGGCGGCTCGGGGATCGGCGGGGACATCCTCGGCGGCATCATCGGCGGACTGCTCGCCGGTGGCGGTGGCGGATCCTCGCGCCGCGGCGGCAGCAGCGGCTGGCGCTCTTCCGGAGGCGGAGGCTTCCGCAGCTCCGGGTTCGGCGGAGGCGGCGGATCCCGCAGCAGCGGCCGCAGCGGCCGCTCGGGAGGTAGACGCTTCTGATCCCCTACACAGACACTTACGACAAGCTCTCGAAGACGCCCTCTGAAAGGAACCACGCATGACCAAGCAGTCCATCTTCGGACGTATCTCGACCCTCGTCCGCGCGAACATCAACTCCCTGCTGGACTCTGCGGAGGACCCGCAGAAGATGATCGACCAGCTCGTTCGCGACTACACGAACAGCATCGCCGACGCCGAGTCCGCGATCGCGGAGACGATCGGCAACCTGCGCCTGCTCGAGCGCGACCACGAGGAAGACGTCCAGGCGTCGACCGAATGGGGCAACAAGGCCCTCGCCGCCAGCCGCAAGGCCGATGAGATGCGCGCGAGCGGCAACACCGCCGACGCGGACAAGTTCGACAACCTCGCCAAGATCGCCCTGCAGCGCCAGATCAGCGCCGAGCGCGAGGCCACCGGTGCTGAGCCCCAGATCGCGGCGCAGACCGAGATCGTCGACAAGCTCAAGAGCGGCTTGAACGGCATGAAGGACAAGCTGGTCGAGCTCAAGAACAAGCGCAGCGAACTCCTCGCGCGCGCCAAGGTCGCCGAGGCGCAGACCAAGGTGCAGGACGCTGTCGGCTCGATCAACGTGCTCGACCCCACCAGCGAGCTGGGGCGGTTCGAGGACAAGGTCCGCCGCCAGGAGGCCATCGCGCAGGGCAAGATCGAGCTCGCAGCGTCGAGCCTCGATGCCCAGTTCGAGAGCCTGGAAGACCTCGGCGAACTGACCGAGGTCGAGGCACGTCTCGCCGAGCTCAAGGCCGGCGGCAGCGCTCCCCGCCAGGCCATCGAAGGCAACTGACACCACCGGCGGATGCCCCGGGCAGCGTGCCCGGGCATCCGCCCTCTCTTCTTCGGAGGCACCCATGGTGCGATTCCTCGTCATCCCGCAGTGGCAGGGCTCGCCCGCACCGCGCGCGATGCTCCTCACCGACGGTGCCGCAGCGATCGCGGGTGATCTGCCGAGGACGGCGACGACCGTGCTCGATGTGCCGGTCGAGGCCGGTGAGTCGTTGGGAACCGGGGTCCGCCGCCTGAGCGCCCTGCTACGCACCCGTGAGATGGTGCACGGGCACGTCGACGCCGACACCGTGGTGATCGGCGGGGACTGCAGCGTCACCGTCGCCGCCCTCGACGCCCTTCCCGGTGGCACCGAGGGTCTCGCGGTGGTGTGGTGCGATGCGCACGCCGACATGCACACCCCGGAGAGCTCGCCGTCGGGTGCCTTCTCCGGCATGGCACTGCGGGCGCTGCTCGGCGAAGGCGAGGAGCAGCTCGTGCTGTCCCCCGCGATCCCGGTGAGCCGTGTGGTGACCGTCGGCATGCGCAACCTCGATGACGCGGAGGTCGAACAGATCACCCCGCTGACCAACCTCTCTGTCGACGACCTCGAAGACCCCGCGGCGCTGCTCGATGCCGTCCGCGCGACCGGGGCGTCACGCGTGTGGGTGCACATCGATGTCGACGTGCTCGATCCCTCGGACTTCTCCGGTGTGTCGTCCTCGGTGCCGTTCGGGCTCTCACCCGCGGCGCTGAGCACCGCCATCCGCGCGCTGCGCAGCGAAGTGCCGCTGGCAGGCGCGACGATCGCCGGGTTCGCTCCCCGGTCTCCGGCCGACGCGGTCGACGACCTCGGTGCGCTGCTGCGGCTGGTCGGAGCGGTGGCGTGACCGCCGCCACGGACTGGCGGCCGGCCGCAGAACAGGCTCTCGCTCGCGGAAGACGCCTCGACCGACGGATTCCCTCTTTCCTGCTGCGCTCTCCGATCAGCCGCCTCGGCTACGCCTGGGGCACGGCCATCGGGTGGATCTGGGGCTCGCTGTGGAGCACCGGCCCCGTCGAGCGGCGCGAAGGCTTGTGGATCTTCCAGGGCATGCCCTCATGGACCTTCAATCGCGGCGGGGTGTGCGTCGGCGGCTGCTTCCTGACGGGAGGCACCCGCCCCAGCGAGGCGGTTCTCCGCCACGAGGCCGTGCACAGGAAGCAGTGGCTCCGCTACGGCTTCCTGATGCCGGTGCTGTACCTCTTTGCGGGGAGGAACCCCCTACGCAATCGCTTCGAGATCGAGGCGGGACTCGAAGACGGCAACTACGTGCGCCGCACGCGGTTGACGGGCTGACGGCCTTCGCATGGGCGTGGGCCACTGGACGGCACGTCAACATGCCGTGAGCCGCCTGCGCGTGTGGATCAGCGGTCGGCGGGCAGCAGGCCGAAGCGCTCGGGAGCGTGGATGAGCGCCGGGGAGATCTCCAGCGCACTCGTCAGGTGGTCGATGATGTCGGCCGTGCCGAGGTAGCTGCCGAGCAGAGTGACGTGGGTCTCGATCTCGTCGTCGCACATCATCTCGTCGGCCCACGCGCAGGTCGCCCTTGCCAGAGCCTGACCGGGTGCGCACGCCCGACCGCTTCCGGGAGCACCGGACCGCTGCTCACGAGCGAGCCACGTGACCGTCATTCGACCAGGAGCATCGATCACGCCGATGTCGGCGACCTCGGGCACCTCGATGAAGATACGACCCGACGCGCACAACGGCAACGTGGTCAGGAACACCTCGAGCTCAGTGAGCGAGTGCTCGTCTGCCGTCACCAGGTGATGGGAACGCTGACGTGCCGCGCGACGTTCGGCGCGCGTGCCGCGAGTCTCGAGCGAGGTGTCCATGGTGTCTTCATCGTACACCAAGTGAAGGCTTGCCTAACCTTGCATCAGCTCGGTCATCGCCGGGAGCTTTCGGTGGAGGAAGCCGGTTCGACGAGCGCCGCCACCAAGGCGGCCAGTTCGGCCTCGGTCATCCCCTGCGCGCGCAGGTATGCGGCAGCAGACCCCCACCGTTCGTCGACCTGCTGCAGCAGACGACGCATCACGGGCGCCGGAGACTGGGTCGCGAGCGCCACCGCGTGCACGGCCTCCGGGTGCTGGGTCCGCAGGTACTCGGCGATCCACCGCGTGCGCTGAGCAGGAAGCTGCGACTCGGTGAGCGCATAGTCAGCGATCACGGCCTCGCGATCGGCTCCGACGGCGGCGAGAGCGAGGGCGACGGTGACGCCGGTCCGATCTTTGCCGACGGTGCAGTGCACCAGCGTGCACTCTCCCGCGGCGATGATGCGGATGGCGTCGACGAGTCGTTCGCCGCTCTCCTCGAGCAGATGCAGATACAGGTCTTCGAGACTCGTATCGGCCTCGAAGAAGGATCGCACCGAACCCAGGAACAAGGGAAGGTGCGTGGTGTCCGGCCCCTCGATCTCCGTGGGTTCCGCAGCGACCTCTTCGCCGTCGCGCAGATCGACGATGTGCCGAACCTGTGCCCGCAGCGCGGCGGCGCCGGATGCGGTCGCACCCGAGAGCTGTCCCGATCGCAGCAGCACCCCGGAACGGATACGACCACCGTTCGCCGGCATACCCCCGACATCCCGGATGTTCGAGACACCCTCGACCTCGAGGATCGTCATGCCTGCCCCTTCGGATCGCGAGCAGGAACGGGGTAGCGTCCCGCGATCACGATGCGGTTGAAGGCGTTGATCGACACGCAGGCCCAGCTGAGCGCCGCGTACTCCTTCTCGGTGAACACGCTTCCCACCTGGTCGTAGACCTCGTCGGAGATCCCGTCCTCGGCGATGAACGTGAACGCTTCGGCGAGCTCGAGGGCGGCGCGTTCCCGCTCGCTGAACACACCGCTCTCGCGCCACGTGGGGATCTGCGTGAGAGTGTCGGTGTCGACCCCCGCCGCCACCGCTCGGTCGACATGGATCCGCGCGCAGTACGCACAGCCGTTGAGCTGCGAGCAGTGGATCATGACGAGCTCCTTGAGGCGGTCGTCGATGCCGTTGGCCGCGCAGATCTGCCCCACGGTCTTCGAGAACGCGTCAAGCGCCTGGTACGCCGTCGGCTCGGTCTTGGACAGGTGCACACGCGTCTCGCTCATGACTCCATGATATTCGGCGAGCATCGACCACGCTCCGACTGACGCGTCTGCAGGAAATGCATATTGACAACAGAAGAGCGAAACATAGAGACATAATGAGCAACCGAGCGCCGCAATTGCTTGTCGTAATGGTCCTGCATTTCCTGCGCGTCTGCGCGAGGGCGCAGAATGTGGAGGTGGCGATCGACATCAGCGAGTTCAGCTATCTTCCCGCACAAGCCGAAGCACTCGGCGTGCCGTTCCCGGCGGTGGAGCGTCTCACCCTTCCGCTGCCGGACGGACGCACCCTGAGCGCCCTTCGTTTCGGAACCGACGAGCCGCGCGTGACACTGCTGCACGGAGCGGGCCTGAACGCGCACACCTGGGACACCACGTCGCTTGCGCTGCAGCAGCCGCTGCTCGCGATCGATCTCGCCGGGCACGGCGACTCCTCCTGGCGTGACGACATCGATTACACGCCGCGAACGCTCGCCCGCGACGTGGCCGCCGCGCTCGACGCCTGGGCCACGCAGCCCCAGGTCGTGGTCGGCCAGTCGCTCGGAGGACTCACCGGTGCCGCGCTCGCAGCCGCACGACCCGATCTGGTGTCCGAGCTCATCATCGTCGACATCACGCCAGGGATCGACGTGACAGCCGGACCCGCGGCGCTGCGCGAGTTCTACGCGGGCCCGACCGACTTCGCCACGCGGGACGAACTCGTCGACAAGGCGATCGCGCTCGGCTTCGGCGGATCCCGCCCCGAGACCGAACGCGGTGTCTTCCTGAACACGCGCGTACGCGAGGACGGACGCGTGGAGTGGAAGCACCACTTCGCACACCTCGCCGCCCAGGCTCTCGCCGCTCACGACCCCGGATCGGCAACCGCCCCGTCGGTGCTGCACGAGACGGGCTGGGATGACCTGGCCGCAGTCAGCGCGCCGATCACCCTGGTGCGGGCCGCACGAGGATTCGTCAGCGAAGCCGATGCCGCCGAGCTCCAGCGACGCGTGCCTGCGGCGCAGCTGGTCGTCCTCGATGCGACCCATAACGTGCAGGAGACGGCACCGACCGCTCTCGCCGGTCTCATCGGCTCGGCAGCACCCGCCGCCGGAATATGACTCTCCGTTCCATACACGACCCGCACCCCGCCTCACATCTCTAGGCTCGATTCCACGGCACACAGCAGCTGCCGCACCGAGAGGAAACGCCCATGTTCCGACGCACCCGACGTCTCGCGCTGATATCCGCGCTCGCGGCCACCGCCGTGATCCTGAGCGCCTGCTCCGGCACCACCGAGCCCGAGCCCAGCAGCGCAGCGGGAACACCCGACCCGAGCGCCACCCTCCACGTCGGGCTCGTCCTCGAGCCGACCAATCTCGACATCCGCCACACCAGTGGTGCCGCGCTCGAGCAGATCCTGATCGACAACATCTACGAGGGTCTCGTCACCCGCACGCAGGACAATGAGATCGAGGGTCGCCTCGCCTCCGACTACACCGTCTCGTCCGACGGTCTCACGTACACGTTCACCCTGAACGACGGCGTCGTCTTCCACGACGGCACGCCGCTCACGTCCGCCGACGTCGTCTCCTCGTACGAGACCGTGCGCACGGATGCGACCGTCCAGGGCAACGCGGACTTCGCCTCCGTGACGGCGATCACCGCACCGGACCCGACCACGGTCGAGATCGTGCTGTCCGCACCGAACCAGAACTTCCTGTTCGCCCTCACGGGGCCCGCCGGTCTGGTGTTCAAGACCGGAGACACCACCGATCTGAAGACGGCCGAGAACGGTACCGGCCCCTTCACCCTGACGCGCTGGAACAAGGGCAGCACCATCACCTTCGCGCGCAACGACGCCTACTGGGGCGATCCGGCCGGCGTCGCTCAGGTCGAGTTCCAGTACATCCCCGACTTCACCGCGGGGGTGAACGCCGCGCTGGCCGGCGACGTGGACGTGCTCACGGCCGTGGATCCGAACCTCGCGCCGCAGCTCGAGGACTCGGGAGACTTCGCACTCACGACGGGGCGCACCACAGACAAGGCCACGCTCGCCTTCAACAACAAGAAGGCCCCGCTCGACGACGTCCGCGTGCGCGAAGCACTCCGGCTCGCCATCGACCACGAAGCTCTCATCGAGGCGGTCGGCGCCGGCACCGCGCTGTACGGCCCGATCCCCGAGCTCGACCCCGGCTACGAAGACCTGTCCGACGTGATCTCCTACGACCCCGAGAAGGCCAAGGATCTGCTCGCAGAGGCCGGCCAGAAGGACTTGGAGCTGACGCTCACGATCCCCTCCTTCTACGGCACGACGGTGCCGAAGGTCCTGATCTCGGACTTCAAGAAGATCGGGGTGACGCTCGAAGTCAACTCCGTCGAGTTCCCCACCTGGTTGGAGGACGTCTACACGAACCACGACTATGACCTCAGCTTCGTTCTGCACGTCGAGCCGCGGGACTTCGGTAACTTCGCCGATCCGGACTACTACTTCGGCTACGACAACGCCGAGGTGCAGGACCTGTACGCGAAGGCACTGGCCGAGGTCGACCCGGACAAGTCCGCTGACCTGCTCGCGCAGGCCGCACGCATCGTGTCGGAGGACCACGCCGCCGACTGGCTCTACAACGGCGAGACGATCACGGCGGTGAGCCCGATCGTCGCCGGCTTCCCCGAGGACTCGATCAACTCGCGCATCAACCTCGCGGGCGTCACCGTCTCCGCCGAGAAGTAGCGAGCGGTCACCCCTTCGTGATCCGCTATGCGCTCGTCCGAGGAGCCCTGCTCATCGCAGGGCTCCTCGTGTCGAGCGTGCTCATCTTCCTGACGCTCCGCGTCTTCCCCGGCGATGTCGCACAGCTCATCGCCGGCACCCAGGCCTCCCCCGCCGAGGTCGAGGCCCTGCGCGAATCCCTCGGACTGAACCGGCCTCTACTCGCCCAGTACACCGACTGGATCGGCGGCATCTTCCGCGGCGACCTCGGCACCTCTCTGCTGTCGGGCGCCTCCGTCGGCGAAGAGCTCCTCCTCAAGGCTCAGGTCACCGTTCCGCTCGGCATCATGTCGCTCCTGATAGCCGTGCTCATCGCCGTGCCCTTCGGCATCCTGGCCGCGCTCCTGCGCAACCGACGCGGCGGCACCGCGCTCAGCGTCGGCGCTCAGGCGCTGGCCGCCGTCCCCGTGGTGTGGGCCGGCATGATGCTCATCGTCGTCTTCTCGGTCTGGCTGGGCTGGCTTCCACCGCAGGGGTTCCCCCGCACCGGCTGGTCGACGCCCGGAAGGGCGATCGAATCGCTCCTCCTCCCCGCGCTGACGATCGGGATCGTGGAGGGGGCGATGCTGATGCGATTCGTACGCAGTGCGACGCTCCAAGCCGCAGGACAGGACTTCGTCCGCACCGCCGCAGCGAAGGGCCTCACCCGCACTCGAGCGCTCATCCAGCACGGCATCCCGGCCGTCGGCCTCTCGATCATCACGGTGCTCGGCCTCCAGGTCGCCGGCATCATCGTCGGATCGGTCGTGATCGAGCAGCTGTTCACCCTCCCGGGAATCGGACGCATGCTCGTCGCCGATGTCGGAACGCGCGACCTCATCAAGGTGCAGAGCGAGCTGCTCGTGCTCACCGGATTCGTGCTGGTCGTGGGCTTCCTGGTCGACCTCGTGCACCGCGCGATCGACCCTCGACAGCGGGAGGCCGCATGACCCCGCGCTGGCTGGGCCGACTGTGGGACACCTCGACGGGGCGCTTCGGTGCGATCGTCGTCGTCGTGATCGCCCTCACCGCGCTCGTCGCCCTCTTCTGGACACCCTTCGATCCGCAGGCGTCGGACATCGGCGATCGCTGGCTGCCGCCGAGCTGGCCGCATCTGCTGGGCACCGACGACACGGGTCGCGACATCCTGAGCCTGCTGATGGCGGGCGCCCGCACCACCGTCTTCGTGAGCGTGGGAGCAGGGCTCGTCGCCACCGTGGTCGGTATCGCACTCGCAGCCCTCGGAGCACTGACTGCACGCTGGCTGCGTGAGACCGTGGCGGTACTCGTCGACATCCTGATCGCGTTCCCCGTGCTGCTGATCGCCATGATGATCTCCTCGGTCTGGGGCGGATCCCTCTGGGTGGTGATCTGGGCGGTGGGAATCGGCTTCGGCGTCAACATCGCGCGCGTCACCCGCCCCGAGTTGCGCCGTGTGCAGCAGAGCGACTTCGTCCTCGCTGCGCGAGCCGCGGGGGTCACACCTGCTCAGAGCCTCGTGCGACATCTGCTGCCGAACGTCGCTCCCGTCTTCATCGTGCAGCTGTCGTGGTCGATGGCGGTCGCGGTCCTCGCCGAAGCCGGCCTCTCGTATCTGGGTTTCGGCGCCTCGGTGGTCGAACCGAGTTGGGGCCTGCTGCTCGCCGACCTCCAACGCTATATCGGGGTGCATCCGCTGTCCGTGCTCTGGCCGGGGCTCACGATCACGATCACCGTCCTCGCGCTGAACCTGCTGGGCGACGGTCTGCGCGAGGCGACCGACCCGACACTGCGGCATCGCGCCGCCGAGATCCACACCCCGGGGGTGGTCGCATGAGCCTCTCCGTGAAGGACCTCGTGGTCGAGATCGATGGACGACCCGTCGTCGACGGCATCTCCTTCGAGGTGCCCGACGGCGCGCGACTCGGACTCATCGGCGAGTCCGGGTCCGGCAAGTCCCTCACCGCGCTCGCTGTGCTGGGGCTGCTCCCGGACGGCGCGACTGCGAGCGGGAGCATCCGCTGGAACGGCACCGAGCTGGTGGGGATGCCGGATCGCGAGCTGGCCCACCTTCGCGGCGACGACATCGGCATCGTGTTTCAGGAGCCGCGCACGGCACTGAACCCGATCAGGACCGTCGGTCGGCAGATCGCGGAATCGATCCGCATCCACGAGGGACTCGGGCGCCGCGAGGCCCGGGAGAGGGCGATCGCGGAAGCGGCACGGGTGCGGCTTCCCGACCCCGCGTCGATCGTGGACCGGTACCCGCATCAGCTCTCCGGCGGTCAGCGCCAGCGTGTCGCCATCGCGATGGCACTCGCGTGTCGTCCGAGGCTGCTCATCGCCGATGAGCCGACGACCGCGCTCGACGTCACGATCCAGGCCGAGATCCTCTCCCTGCTGCTCGCGCTCGTCGCGGACGAGGGCATGTCCCTCGTGTTCATCACCCACGACCTCGCCGTACTCGCACAGGTCGCGACCGAGGGAGTCGTGCTCGAACACGGGCACGTCGTCGAAGCCGCCCCGGTCTCGACCCTTCTCTCCGCACCGTCCTCGCCCATCACCCAGGGGCTGCTGCGGGATGCGACGGCGACCCTGTGGCGTCCGGATGGGGGTGCCGCGTGAGTCTGATCGAGGCCCGAGGGCTCAGTCGCGACTTCTTCGTCCCGAAACGCTCCGCATTCGAGCGCACCCGCACGCAGACCGCCCTGGCTCCCACCGACCTCGACATCGTCGAAGGATCGTCTGTCGGCATCATCGGCGAGTCCGGATCGGGCAAGTCCACTCTGGTCAGGCTGCTGCTGGGACTGGACCGCCCGACGTCCGGCACGATCGCCGTCGGCGGCCGCCCGGTCGACGCCACCGCATCGGCGAGGTCCCTGCATTGGCTGCGCCGCGAGACAGGGCTGGTGTTCCAGGACCCGTACGCGTCGCTCGACCCCCGGATGACGGCCGGTCAGATCGTGCGAGAACCGCTCTGGGCCCTCGGCATCGAGGGGGATCACCGTGCGCGTGTGCGGGAGGTGCTCGCCCGGGTCGGGCTCGAACCCGAGATGGGTGACCGCTATCCGCATGAGTTCTCGGGCGGGCAGCGGCAGCGGATCGTCCTCGCACGCGCGATCGCGCATGGCCCGCGGATCCTGGTCGGCGACGAGCCGCTGTCGGCGTTGGACGTGACCGTTCGTGCCCAGATCCTCGAGCTGCTGATCGAACTGCGACACACGACCGACCTCACGCTGGTTCTCGTGTCGCACGACATCGGAGTGGTGCAGAACCTGTGCGACACGGTCGTCGTGATGAAGGACGGCCATATCGTCGAGCGGGGATCCACTCGCGACGTGCTCCTGCATCCGACACAGGACTACACGAAGAGGCTGCTCTCGGCCATCCCCGTCATCCCCACCGCCCCCGGGCATTGAGAGAGCGATCGCGAGACCGGACGAGCGTCCTCAGCGCCGCGAGCCGAAGAGCCCTCCCCGCCGCCGCCCTGTCGGCTTGAGCACGCGGCGCATGTACACGGTGCCGAGGTCTCGGCCGAACTTGTACCCGACGCGTCCCATCCGTCCCGCTTCGACGAAGCCGAGCTTCTCGTGCAGTCGGATCGACGCCTCCGCACCATGGTCGCTGATGACCGCGACCATCTCTCGGAGGCCGATCTGCTCGCAGGCATCGATGAGGGCCTGCAGCAACGCCGCCCCCAGGCCTTTGCCCCCCGCACCGGGACCGAGGTAGATCGAATCCTCGACGGTGTACTTGTAGGCGTTCTTGCCTGCCCACGGCTGTGCGAGGGCGTAGCCCATCACCTCGCCGCCCGGGGACACCGCGACGAGGAACGGAAGCTCGAGCCGGGCGAGTAGAGCGTACTTGTCGCGCCAGTAGGGAATGCTGCTGCGTCGCTCGTCGAGCGTCACGGCCGAATTGCTCACGAAGTGGTTGTAGATCTCGCGCACATGGGGCAGGTCGGCAGGCCGCGCGGCGCGGATCGTGTACGAGAAGATCTCGGGCGCGGGCGCAGGCCGCAGGTGGCGCGGCAGGACACGACGACGGTCCCCCGGCTCGAACTGCATGCGCTCAGCTTAGAGAGGGAGAGGCTTCGCCTTCCACCCTCCAGTCCACGGGCTCGGCACCCCGTTCCTCGAGCAGGGCGTTCGCCCGCGAGAACGGACGCGATCCGAAGAAACCGCGGCGGGCCGAAAGCGGGGATGGATGAGCAGAGGAGATGACCGGCGTCTCCCCGAGGAGGGGCCGCAGGTTGGCCGCGTCCTTGCCCCACAGGATCGCGACGAGCGGCTGATCGCGCGCGACGAGCGCACGGATCGCGAGCTCCGTGACCCTCTCCCACCCCCACCCTCTGTGAGAGGCCGCCTCACCGGGACGCACGGTGAGCACACGGTTGAGCAGGAGGACGCCCTGATCGCTCCACGCCGTCAGATCACCGTGCGGTGCGGGAGGGATGCCCAGGTCGGTCTCGCGCTCCTTGTAGATGTTCGAGAGGCTGCGCGGCAGCGGGCGCACATCGCGATCGACGGCGAACGAGAGTCCGATGGGATGTCCGGGCGTGGGGTAGGGATCCTGCCCGGTGATCAGGACGCGTACGTCGGACAGCGGCCGCTGGAACGCCCTGAGCACGTTCGCGCCCGCCGGCAGGTATCCCCGCCCTGCCTCCTGCTCGTCGCGGAGCCGCTCCCCCAGGGAGGTGATCGTGTCCTGGACGGGGGCCAGCGCCTCCGCCCATCCGGCGTCGATCAGCCCGCCCTCGGCGAGCTCTGCGAGAGTCTGGGCCATCGTCAGTCGATGGAGCGCACCCGCAGCGGACCGCGGGCGAGCAGGTGCTGCGCGGACTGCGCTACCGGCCGCATCGTGATCAGGTCGAGGTTCACGCGTCTGGGCGACTCCAGCGCATAGGCGATCACGTCGGCGACGTCGTCGGCGACGAGCGGGGCGTCGACACCCGCGTACACGGCCTCGGCCGCGACCGAGTCTCCGCCCAGGCGATTGAGCGTGAACTCCTCGGTGTGCACCATTCCCGGTGCCACCTCGACCACACGGATCGGCTCGCCGTTGAGTTCCTGACGGAGCACCTTCACCAGCATCGACTCCGCGGCCTTCGCCGCGTTGTAGCCTGCACCGCCGGCGTACGCGGTCTGCGCGGCCGTGGAGGTGACGAAGATCGCATCCGCGTGACCGTCCGCTGCCGCGGCTCGGCGCAGGAGCGGGAGCAGACCCGCGACGAGACGCTGGCTCGCCAGCACGTTCGCGTCGAACATCCACTGCCAGTCGTCGACCGATGCGTCCTCGATGCGGTCGGTGCCGCGAGCGCCGCCGGCGACCTGGACGAGAGCATGCACGGGGCCCGACCGCTCGAGTTCGCCCACGAGCGCGTCGACGGCGGAGGCATCGGTGAGGTCGCAGGCGATGGCCGAGGCTCCGGTCTCCGCGGCGAGCGCCGACAGTCGGTCCTCGCGTCGCGCCACCCCCACGACGTCCCACCCCCGGGCACGGAGCGCACGCACCGTCGCCGCGCCGATGCCCGAACTCGCACCTGTCACCACTGCTCGTCTGTTCACCATGCCTCCACCGTACGGCGTTCTCTCCGGAATGCGGACTCCCCCCTGGGGTTGTCGTCTATCGATCCGCCGCAGGATTCCGGGCCTCCGCTCTGTTACGTCACATTTCCCGTCTGTTGTTGACAGCCAGCGATATTCCGTACTGTCGCTGCAACGGCATCCGCCACACGACCTTCCGACCACTCCTGGGGGAATCACATGTCCGCACCCGAGTCCTGGCGTTTCGAGACCAAGCAGATCCACTCGGGCGCTGCCCCCGACCCGGTCACCAAGGCACGTGCCACGCCGATCTACCAGACCACCTCGTACGTGTTCGACAGTGCGGACCATGCCGCCAACCTGTTCGCCCTCGCGGAGTTCGGCAACATCTACACCCGCATCCAGAACCCGACGCAGGACGTGCTCGAGCAGCGTCTCGCCGCGCTCGAAGGCGGCACCGGTGCTCTCGTCCTCGCCAGCGGCCAGGCAGCGTCGACCTTCGCGGTCCTGAACATCGCGCAGGCCGGCGACCACTTCGTCGCGTCGAGCTCCATCTACGGCGGCACCTACAACCTCTTCAAGTACACGCTGGCGAAGCTCGGCATCGAGGTCACGTTCGTCGAGAACCAGGACGACCCCGAGGAGTGGCGTCGCGCTGTCCGCCCGAACACGAAGCTGTTCTTCGCGGAGACGATCGGCAACCCGCAGATCAACATCCTCGACATCCGCACCGTCGCCGATGTGGCCCACGAGAACGGCGTCCCGCTGATCGTCGACAACACGATCGCCACCCCGTACCTGATCCGTCCGTTCGAGTTCGGCGCCGACATCGTCGTGCACTCGGTCACGAAGTTCCTCGGCGGCCACGGCACCACGATCGGCGGCGTCATCATCGACGGCGGAAAGTTCGAGTGGTCGAAGAACGTCGACAAGTTCCCCGGCCTCACGGTGCCGGACCCCTCGTACCACGGCGCCAGCTACACCGCCGCCGTCGGCGACCCGCTCGCCTACATCATCAAGGCCCGCGTGCAGCTGCTGCGCGACCTCGGATCCGCTATCGCCCCGCAGAGCGCCTGGAACCTCATCCAGGGCGTCGAGACCCTGTCCCTGCGCATCGAGCGCCACGTGCAGAACGCC
>NZ_DFQP01000053.1:0-16178 GCF_002377845.1 Microbacterium sp. UBA3486 | reverse complement strand
AGCGCGCTCTCCGGCGGACAGCGGCAGCGGGCGGCCATCGCCCGCGCGCTCGCCGCCGACCCGGAGGTGCTGGTCCTCGACGAACCCGTCTCGGCCCTCGACCCCTCGGTGCGGGAGCGGGTGCTGCGGCTGCTCGCGCGGGTGCAGCAGGAGCGGCAGTTGACGATGATCCTCGTCTCCCACGACCTGGATGTGGTCGGAGCGGTCGCCGACGAGGTGCTCGTGATGCAGGACGGACGGATCGTCGAGCAGGGCAACACTGCAGAGGTGTTCGGGGCGCCGCAGCATGCGTTCACGCGTGAGCTGCTCGCCGCGAGCGGCCCTGCCGAGCTCTGATCAGATGTCAGTCCTTGATCTGGATGCCGATGCCCGCCGCGATGACCGGCGCGAGCTGCTGCACCTGGAATGACGTGAGAGTCGCCCCCCGGAGGCTGTTGGCGTCGAGGAAGGCGACGGCGTCGAGGCCGCGCAGGTCGAGGTCCTTCGCCCGCATGCCCCGCGAATCGACCTCCTCGGTCGACGTGGCGGTGAATCTCGCACGCGTCAGCTCGGCCTGCGGCATGTCGATCGTGCGGATGGCGCAGCCGGAGATCTCGAGATCGGTGACCTTCGCCGCACCGAGGTTCAGGTAGTCGATGCGCACGTCGCGCAGCTCGAGCTCCGAGATGCGCGACTCGCTCAGGTCGAGCGTGCCGATACGGCCACCGCTGATCCGCACCCGCCGCACGCCGGCATCGCGCATGCGGAGCGAGGCGATGCGTACACCCGGCATGTCGACGTCGACGACCGTCGCTCCGGTGAGATCGACCGTGTCGGTGTCAGCGCTCACGACGCACTGCTCGAGCGTCGAGTAGGCGAGATCGACGGTGCCGCTCAGGTCGAGCCGGGCGGCGATCAGGTCGGCGCTGCGTCGCGGAACAGCGGGCTCGAGCACGGGCGGGAGGTCGGGGTCGGTGATGCGGGGAGGAGCGGGGGACTCGGGGGTGCGGGCCATGGTCCGAGCGTAGGGCGCGCCGACGACATCGCGCACCGAGAGCGGGGCACCGGGCGCCGGAGAGGAGAGGGGCGTCCTGAGGGGATGCGCACGCGTACACTGGAGGGAAGAGCATCGATCCGGCCATCACCGGGGAGCTCTCGGAAGAACGGCGCGGCCCTCGGGCGGTGCTCAGTAGAACCGAGCGGGGCAGGCCCGTCACAGCCGCAGTGAGAGTGGTCGCGTCGCAAGGCGCGGCACGCGAGGTGGTACCGCGGTCCGTGAGGGTCGTCCTCGCAGGAGCATCCGCCACGACGACCACTGCGAGACACGATGACCTACCCCCGTTCCTCCTTCGGCCCCGCCGCCGACTCCGTCGCGCCCAGCCCCCGCTTCCCGCAGATCGAGGAGGAGGTGCTCGCGTTCTGGAAGACGGACGACACCTTCCGCGCCTCGATCGTGCAGCGTGAGGGCGCGCCCGAGTGGGTGTTCTACGACGGCCCTCCCTTCGCGAACGGCCTGCCGCACTACGGCCACCTGCTCACCGGATACGCGAAAGACGTGTTCCCGCGCTTCCAGACCATGACGGGTCATAAGGTCGACCGTGTCTTCGGCTGGGACACGCACGGCCTGCCTGCAGAGCTCGAGGCGATGAAGCAGCTCGGCATCACCGAGAAGGCCGAGATCGAGGACATGGGCATCGACGTCTTCAACGCGAAGGCGAAGAGCTCGGTGCTCGCCTACACGCACGAGTGGCAGGACTACGTCACCCGTCAGGCGCGCTGGGTCGACTTCGACCGCGGTTACAAGACGCTCGACCTGGGCTACATGGAGAGCGTGCTGTGGGCGTTCAAGACCCTGTACGACAAGGGCCTCGCCTACGAGGGATACCGAGTCCTCCCGTACTGCTGGCGCGACGAGACCCCGCTCTCGGCGCACGAGCTGCGCATGGACGACGACGTCTACCAGATGCGCCAGGACCCCTCCGTGACGGTGACCTTCCCGCTCACAGGCGCCAAGGCCGAGGCGCTCGGCCTCACCGGTGTGCGCGCCCTCGCATGGACCACCACGCCCTGGACCCTGCCGACCAACCTCGCGCTCGCCGTCGGTCCCGACATCGAGTACGTGGTGCTGCCGGCCGGACCCCACGGTGCGGCGGACGTGCATCAGGCCGCGGGGACGACGGACGCCGCCGTCGAGGCGTCGGCCCACCGATACCTGCTCGCAAAGCAGCTCATCGGAGGCTATGCCAAGGACCTCGGCTACGAGAGTGCCGATGACGCGCTGGCCGCCGTCGATGCGACCGTGCGCGGTGCCGAGCTGCAGGACGTCACCTACGACCGGCTGTTCGACTACTACGCCGACACCGAGACGTACGGCACCGAGAACGCCTGGCGCATCCTGGTCGACGACTACGTCACGGTCAGCGACGGCACCGGCATCGTCCACCAGGCTCCGGCCTACGGTGAGGACGACCAGCGGGTCGCCGGTGCCGCCGGAATCCCGACGATCCTGTCGCTCGACGACGGCGGCAAGTTCCTCCCGAACGTCACTGACGTCGCGGGCCAGCTCTGGATGGACGCGAACACGCCGCTCGTGCGCCTGATCCGTGAGAACGGCCGGCTGATCCGTCTGCAGAGCTACGAGCACTCGTATCCGCACTGCTGGCGCTGCCGCAACCCCCTGATCTACAAGGCCGTGTCGAGCTGGTTCATCCGCGTCACGGACATCAAGGACGACATGCTCGCGAACAACGAGCAGATCACGTGGGTGCCGGAGAACGTCAAGCACGGACAGTTCGGCAAGTGGCTCGAGGGCGCGCGCGACTGGTCGATCAGCCGCAACCGCTACTGGGGCTCGCCCATCCCGATCTGGAAGAGCGACGACCCCGAGTACCCGCGCGTGGACGCGTACGGGTCGCTGGAGGATCTGGAGCGCGACTTCGGCACGCTGCCGCGCAACCCCGAGGGTGAGATCGACCTGCACCGGCCGTACATCGACGACCTCACGCGTCCGAACCCGGACGACCCCACGGGCAAGAGCACGATGCGCCGCATCGAGGACGTCTTCGACGTGTGGTTCGACTCGGGCTCGATGCCCTACGCGCAGGTGCACTACCCGTTCGAGAACCAGGAGTGGTTCGACTCGCACGCGCCGGCGGACTTCATCGTCGAGTACATCGGCCAGACCCGCGGCTGGTTCTACGTCATGCACGTGCTGTCGACCGCGTTGTTCGATCGTCCGGCCTTCACCGGCGTCAGCTGCCACGGCATCGTGCTGGGCAGCGACGGCTACAAGATGTCGAAGTCGCTGCGCAACTACCCGGACGTGTCCGAGGTGCTCGACCGCGACGGCTCCGACGCGATGCGCTGGTTCCTGATGTCGAGCTCGGTGCTGCGCGGCGGGAACCTCGCGGTCACGGAAGAGGGCATCCGCTCGGGGGTCCGCGAGTTCCTGCTGCCGCTGTGGAACTCGTGGTACTTCTTCGCCACGTACGCCAATGCCTCGGGTGCCGAGGGCTACGAGGCCGAGTGGCGCACCGACTCCACGGATGTGCTCGACCGCTACATCCTGGCCCGTCTCGGCGACCTCGTCCGCGAGGTGCGCGTCGATCTGGAAGGACTGGACTCCACCACCGCGTCCGCGCGGCTGCGGGACTTCGCCGAGGTGCTGACGAACTGGTACATCCGTCGCTCGCGCGACCGCTTCTGGACGGGCGTGACGGAAGACCCGAAGAGCCGCGAGGCCTTCGACACCCTCTACACCGTGCTCGAGACGCTCACCCGTGTGGCGGCGCCTCTCGTGCCGCTCGTCAGCGAGCGCGTGTGGCAGGGCCTGACCGGCGGTCGCAGCGTGCACCTGACCGACTGGCCGGACGACACGCAGTTCCCGGCAGCGGACGAGATCCGTGACGCGATGGACGCGGTGCGCGAGCTGTCGAGCGTCGGCAACGCGCTGCGCAAGAAGGAGAAGCTGCGCGTGCGCCTGCCCCTCGCCCGCTTCACGGTGGTCTCACCGCTCGCGGCGTCGCTCGGACAGTTCGAGGACATCCTCCGTGAGGAGCTCAACGTGAAGTCGGTGGAGCTCGTCACACTCGCCGATGACACGGCGGCGGAGTACGGCATCGCGCACCGCCTGAGCGTCAACGCCCGTGCGGCGGGTCCGCGCCTCGGCAAGGAGGTGCAGAAGGCGATCCAGGCGGCGCGTTCCGGTGACTGGAGTGAGGTCTCCGGTGTCGTGACGGCAGGTGGCATCGCTCTCGAGCCGTCGGAGTACGAGCTCGTGCTCGAGACGACGGGTCGCCCGGAGGGGGAGGCTCTGGCCATCGTCCCGACCGGTGGCTTCGTGTTGCTCGACACCAGGACGACACCGGAGCTCGAGGCCGAGGGGCTCGCACGCGATGTCATCCGCGCCGTGCAGGAGACGCGTAAGAACGCCGACTTCGACGTCAGCGACCGCATCCAACTGGTCCTCCGGTTCCAGGACGACGTGGACACCCAGGCTGTCGTCTCGGCCTTCGACCTGGCCGGCATCGCGGCAGAGACCCTCGCCGAGGAGTACTACGTGATCGACGCGCAGGGAGACTCGATCTTCGGGCACGGAGCGGTTCTCGCGGCCGCCGGGGGAGTGACGCCCGAGTTCTCCGCGGTCATCCCCGCCGGCACGTACGCGAATGCCGGCGACTTCACGATCGACGTCACCAGGATGGGAGCGGGAGCATGAGCGACAAGGACAGGGCGGATGCCGTCTACGAGGCCTTGCTGAGCCGCGCCGGGGAGCGCTGGGTGCAGCCGCGCAAGGAGCGCACCGCCCGCATCCTCGCGTTCCTCGATGACCCGCAGCGCACGTACCGCGTCGTGCACATCACGGGGACGAACGGCAAGACGTCGACCGCGCGGATGATCGAGAGCCTCCTGCGGGCGCACGATCTGCGCACGGGACTGTTCACGAGCCCGCATCTGGAGCGCTTCACCGAGCGGATCATGATCGACGGCGAGCCCATCGCCGATGAGGCCGTCGCGGATGCGTGGGACGAGATCGAGCCGTTCGTCGACATCGTCGATGCCGAGCTCGAAGCCGCGGGTGATGCTCCGCTGACGTTCTTCGAACTGCTGACCGTGCTGGCGTTCGTCGCCGTGGCCGATGCGCCGATCGACGTGCTCGTGCTCGAGGTGGGCATGGGCGGGGAGTGGGACTCCACGAACACCGCCGACGGCGACGTCGCGGTGTTCGCGCCGATCGACATCGACCACGCCGACCGTCTCGGCAGCACGATCGCCGAGATCGCCGAGGTCAAGGCCGGCATCATCAAGGAGGGCGCGGCCGTGGTGTCCGCCCAGCAGCCCGCCGAGGCGGCCGAGGTGCTGCGTCGCGTGGCGGCGGAGCGCAACGCGACCATCGCGTTCGAGGGCGAGGAGTTCGGTCTCACCGAGCAGAAGCTCGCCGTCGGCGGCCAGTTGCTCACGATCCGTGGCCTGGCAGGGGAGTACACCGAGGAGTACCTGCCGCTGTACGGCGCGCACCAGGGGCACAACGCCGCCCTCGCTGTCGCGGCCGTCGAGTCGCTGATCGGCGGTGCCACCCAGCGCATCGCCGCGGACATCGTGACGGCGGGTCTGCAGGAGAGCACCTCGCCGGGCCGGCTGCAGTTGCTCGGCATCGCCCCGACGGTGATCGTCGATGCGGCTCACAACCCGCACGGCGCCAAGGCACTCGCGCAGGCTCTGGACGACAGCTTCGACTTCGACGAATGGGGCCTGGTGCTCGGTGTGCTCGCCGACAAGGACGCCGCCGGCATCGTCGCCGAACTGGCACCGGGAGCGGCGCACGTGTTCGCCACCGCTCCGGATTCGGATCGCGCGAACGATGCCGATGCGATCGCCGACCTCGTCGAGCAGGCCGGACAGCGGGCGACCGTGCACCACTCGCTGGCCGACGCCGCCGACGCCGCGCGCGAGTGGGCCGCATCCTCCGATCGACGCGCGGTCATCATCGCGGGCTCCGTGGTGCTCGCCGGAGAGGCGATCGCCCTGGCGCAGGATGAGGACTGGAAGGCGGGGTGGCGGGCGTGAGCGCCGACGCGACACCGGCTCGCCGTACCCGCCGACCGCGCCCGCCGCGCACGCTCGTGCAGAAGCTCGCACCTGTCGTGCTGGGTTTCGAGGCCATCGTGGTCTTCCTCGTGGGCCTGACGATCTTCGGACTGCGGCAGCTTCCCGACGGTATCGAGCAGTGGTGGGCGATCGTCGCCGGTGCGGTGGTCGCGCTCGCCTGCATCGCGATCGCCGGGATGATCACGAAGCCCTGGGCGATCACCGCCGGGTGGGTCGTGCAGGCACTCGTCGCCCTGTCGGCGTTCTTCGTACCGTCCATCTTGCTCGTCGTCCTGATTTTCGGGGGCATGTGGGCGTATGCGACCATCGGAGGGGCCCGATTGGACGCACGACGCCCGGCCGGACCCACGACCGAGACTCAGACCACGCAGATCTCAGACACAGAGAGTGAATGACATGGCCACCGAAGAAACCCTCGTCCTCGTCAAGCCCGATGGCGTCGCTCGCGGCCTCACCGGCGCGATCCTCGCCCGCATCGAGGCGAAGGGCTACGCCCTCGTCGACATCCGTCTGGTCGAGCCCGACCGCGACCTGCTCGCCGAGCACTACGCCGAGCACGAGGGCAAGCCGTTCTACGAGCCGCTGCTCGAGTTCATGCTCTCCGGCCCCTCGGTCGCCATCCGTCTCGCGGGCAACCGCGTGATCGAGGGCTTCCGCTCGCTCGCCGGCACCACCGACCCGACGACCGCTGCGCCCGGCACGATCCGTGGCGACTTCGGTCGCGACTGGGGCCTCAAGGTGCAGCAGAACCTCGTGCACGGCTCGGACAGCCCCGAGTCGGCCGCGCGCGAGCTCGGCATCTGGTTCGACTGAGAACCCGTCCGCACGTGAAAAGCCCGCCCGCCGAGTCTCGGCGGGCGGGCTTTCCTCGTCTCCGCCGTCGGCGGAGCGGAGCATCAGAAGATCATGCCGATGACCTCGCCGAGGAGATCGAGGCCACGCAGCTGAGCGAGCAGGATGACGACGGCGTACGCGAGGATCGTCGCGAGCGGGACCCAGGCCATCAGCCTCTCCGCGCGGGCCTTCGTCTTCTCGTTGCTGGTGAAGGTGCCGTTGCGGGTGAGGTGCAGCATGGTGGCGAAGAATGTCGGGATGGTGACGGACCAGGTGAGCATGCACCACGGGCAGAGCACGCCGAGGTTGGGGGCGTAGATGCTCTGCCAGATCAGCCAGCAGACGAGGCCGAAGGCGAAGGTCACGCCGGCGCCGAAGGTCAGCCAGAACCACCGGGGGAACCGTGAACCGGCGAGCAGGGCGACGCCGACGAAGAGGGGCGCCATCCAGCCGGCGATACCGAGAATCGGGTTGGGGAAGCCGAAGACCTCGCCCTGCCAGGATTCGAGGTTCTTCCCGCACTGGATCATCACGCTGACGTTGCAGCTGAGGACGGCGTCAGGGTTGGCCGCCAGGACGAACTTCTCGACAGTGAGCTGGAAGGCGGCGAACCAGCCCACCACACTCGCGATGATCAGCCAGACGGCGTAGATGACGGGGCGGGTGCGCTGCTCGCTCATACTGGGGATTATCCCAGCGACTGCTATGGATGCGGCGAGAACAGGCCGGAGAAATATCCGGCCCGGACGACCGGATGCCGCGAACAGACCCACTTGGTGCGATAATGACCTGTGATGCGATGAACGGCGTTTGCCGCGACACGCGTCGAGAAGACTTCGGGGTCCAATGCCCCACGCGATCAGAGCCATGAGCCGGTCGCAGACCGAGTGAGTTCGCGGAACCCGCGGGTACCGCATGAGATTTCACGGGGCACCGAGTGTCCCGTGCAGGGAGTAAGCCAGAGATGGCCGATGAGAACAATGACAACAACGCCCCTACCCTCGACTTCCCGGCTGACGCCGCGGGAGAGCTGACGGAGCCCACGGCTCCCGGCGCGGACGACCGCGCAGGGTCTTCGGGCGAGGGCGAAGAGCCGTCCACTGCTGCAGAAGCCGCCGAGGCTGCAGAAGTGGCTGAGGCTGCAGAGGTGGCCGAGGACGCGGCCGCCGATGACGTCGCGGCCGGGTACGCGGCGGCGGATGACGCTGCTGCGGCTGCCGACGACGCCGCTGCTGCGGCCGAGTCGATCGCAGAGGCCGTCGCCGAGGCGAAATCGGAGGCGGAGAACGAGGCCGCTGATGAGGTGCCGGCTACGGACGAAGCCCCCGCCGCGGACGAAGCCCCCGCCGTCGAAGAGGCTCCTTCTGCTCCCGAGGCTCCGGCTCCGGTGACCGCCGTCTCCCTCGGCCTGCTGCCCGAGGTGTTCGTCTCCCAGGTCTCCACGCAGCTGCACTTCTACGCGCCGGAGATCGTACCGCTGCCCGCACGTCCGGGTCGCGAGCGCATCTTCGACCGCATCGCCGACCGCGACCAGCCGCAGGACGATGCAGCCGGCCGAGGCCGCGGTCGTCGTCGCCGGGGTGGTTCCGAGGGTGACGACCAGCGCGAAGAGCCGCGTCAGCGTCAGCGTGTCGTCGAGTACATCACCGAGCCGAAGGCGATCAAGGGTTCGACCCGTCTCGAGGCGAAGAAGCAGCGTCGCCGCGACGGTCGTGACGCCGGCCGCCGTCGCCCTGTCGTCACCGAGGCCGAGTTCCTCGCACGCCGTGAGTCCGTCGACCGCAAGATGGTCGTCCGTTCCAAGAACGGCCGCACTCAGATCGGCGTCCTCGAGGACGGCGTGCTCGTCGAGCACTACGTCGCCCGCAACCAGGACGCGTCGCTCATCGGAAACGTCTACCTGGGGCGCGTGCAGAACGTCCTCCCCAGTATGGAGGCCGCGTTCGTCGACATCGGGCGCGGGCGCAACGCCGTGCTCTACTCCGGTGAGGTCGACTGGGACGGCGTCGAGACCGGCAACCAGCCGCGTCGCATCGAGCTGGCGCTCAAGCCCGGCGACCGTGTTCTCGTGCAGGTCACGAAGGACCCCGTCGGCCACAAGGGTGCTCGTCTCACGAGCCAGATCTCGCTTCCCGGCCGCTACCTGGTCTACGTGCCGGGCGGGTCGATGAACGGCATCAGCCGCAAGCTCCCCGACAATGAGCGGGCGCGCCTCAAGCGCATCCTCAAAGAGGTGCTGCCGGAGTCCTCCGGCGTGATCGTCCGCACCGCGGCAGAGGGTGCGACCGAGGACCAGCTCACGCGCGACGTGCAGCGGCTCACCTCGCAGTGGGAGCACATCCAGAAGCAGGTCGAGAACCAGCAGGCGCCCGCGCTCCTGCACGCCGAACCCGACCTTCTCGTCAAGATCGTCCGCGATGTCTTCAACGAGGACTTCACGAAGATGCTCATCCAGGGTGAGGACGCCCAGCAGACCATCCGCGCCTACCTGGAGAGCGTCGCCCCCGACCTCCTCGAGCGCGTCGAGGCCTACGAGGACGAGACCGATCCGTTCGATGCATTCCGCATCACGGAGCAGATCGAGAAGGCTCTCGACCGCAAGGTATGGCTGCCCTCCGGCGGTTCGCTCGTGATCGACCGCACCGAGGCCATGACGGTCGTCGACGTCAACACCGGCAAGTTCGTCGGCTCCGGCGGAAACCTCGAGGAGACCGTCACCAAGAACAACCTCGAGGCGGCGGAGGAGATCGTCCGCCAGCTGCGTCTGCGCGACATCGGCGGCATCATCGTCGTCGACTTCATCGACATGGTGCTCGAGTCGAACCGCGACCTCGTGCTGCGTCGACTGATCGAGTGCCTGAGCCGCGACCGCACGAAGCACCAGGTGGCAGAGGTCACCTCGCTCGGCCTGGTGCAGATGACGCGCAAGAAGCTCGGTCTCGGCCTGCTCGAGACCTTCAGCGAGGCGTGTGAGGTCTGCGCCGGTCGCGGTGTCATCGTGCACCACGACCCCGTGGTGAAGCACCGTTCCAGCAACAACGGCGGCGGCAGCAACGGCGGCAACGGGCAGAGCGGTCGTCGTCAGCGCGGCAACGGCGGCAACGGGAACGGACAGAGCCAGAGTGCTCCCTCCGCTCCTCCGGTCACCCACAGCATCACCGAGGGCGCGAAATCGGCCCTCGCGCAGATCGCCGCCTCCACCATAGCCCCGGCGGCGGATGGCGCGCCCGCAGTCGAGTCGGCCGATGTCGCGGCTGAGGCGCCCGCGGCCTCCGAACGTCCGAAGAAGGCCCGCAAGAAGCGCGGCGACCGCAAGGGGCCGAAGTCTCCCGCCGAGCAGCTCCTCGACTCGGTCCTCGACGCTCTTCCGGAGCCGAAAGCTCCCGGTCAGGGGCGAGGACGCCGCCGGGTGAGCACTGCTGCGCTCACCGGCACTCCCGTCTCGGTGAACAACGAGCCGTCAGCGCCGGTCGCGGCTGCGGATTCGGAGTCCTGAGGCGATCAGCCGGCGCACCAGTTCCTTGCCCTGCACGTGGTGAGCGCCGGCGGCGACGAGCCGGGGGATGATCTCCTCCGGCACGTCGTAGTGGTCGAGGTCGAACGCACGTGCGGGGACGTCGTTCGCGCGCGCGAACACGTGCAGCTCGTCGAGGCTCTCATCGCTGACCAGGTGCGCCCACAGGCGTCCGTGGGCGGGCCAGAGGGGTTCGTCGACGAGTACGGTCACCCGGTCAGCCTACGACCGCATCGACGGGGCAGGGCCGGGAGCGGGATGTGAGACGCCTCGGAGCCGCGCCGCTTTGCGACACCGACCCGCATCCGGTAAAGTAGTCCCTTGGTGCGTATGCCGCGTCGTCCTCGTCGGTCGAAGCGGAGAGTCTTGCGTTCGCGCCCGCCGTTCTGCGGCGCATGCAAGCAACAGTCTTCCCGTGAGATCTCGGAGCCGCGAGCTCCCCAACGAAACAGGTATGAAGTGGTTTACGCAGTAGTGCGCGCCGGTGGGCGGCAGGAGAAGGTCGAGGTCGGCACGATCGTTCAGCTCGACCGTGTCAAGGCTGCCCAGGGCGAGAAGATCGAGCTGGCCGCCGTGCTGCTCGTCGACGGCGCCACGGTGACCACCGACGCTGACTCGCTGGCGAAGGTCAAGGTCACGGCAGAGGTCATCGGCAACCTCCGCGGCCCGAAGATCATCATCCAGAAGTACAAGAACAAGACCGGCTACAAGAAGCGTCAGGGCCACCGCCAGGAGCTCACGCGCGTCAAGATCACCGGCATCAAGTAAGCCCGAGGGGACTAGGACATGGCACACAAAAAGGGCGCAAGCTCAACCCGTAACGGTCGTGACTCCAACGCTCAGCGCCTCGGCGTGAAGCGCTTCGGCGGTCAGCAGGTCCTCGCCGGCGAGATCATCGTCCGCCAGCGCGGCACGCACTTCCACCCCGGCGTCAACGTCGGTCGTGGTGGCGACGACACGCTGTTCGCTCTGGCCGCCGGTGCGGTCCAGTTCGGCGCGAAGGGCGGCCGCAAGGTCGTCAACATCGTCGCCGCAGCTGAGTGATCACAGCGCGACACTAGATATCCGGTTCGGGGCGGGCTTCGGCTCGCCCCGTCCGTGTATCTACCCTCCGAAAATGCACAGCAACCCTGAGGACTAGCAAATGGTCACGTTCGTCGACACCGTCACACTGCACCTGCGTGCGGGTAAGGGCGGCAACGGCTGCGTCTCCGTGCACCGCGAGAAGTTCAAGCCGCTCGGTGGCCCCGACGGCGGCAACGGTGGTGACGGCGGCGATGTCGTGCTCGTCGCCGACCCGCAGACCGGCACGCTGCTCTCGTACCACCACTCGCCGCACCGTTCCTCCGGCAACGGCGGGCCGGGCATGGGCGACCACCGCTCCGGGTTCCTCGGCGAGACGCTCGAGCTGCCCGTCCCGGTCGGCACGGTGGTGAAGAACACCGCGGGCGACGTCCTCATCGACATGATCATCCCCGGCGAGCGGTTCGTCGTGGCCAAGGGCGGTATGGGTGGGCTCGGCAATGCCGCCCTCGCCACTCCGAAGCGCAAGGCTCCCGGCTTCGCGTTGCTCGGCACTCCCGGCCACGAGGGCGACATCGTCCTCGAGCTGAAGACCGTGGCCGACATCGCCCTCGTGGGGTACCCGTCGGCCGGCAAGTCGAGCCTGATCGGCGCGATCTCCGCCGCCCGCCCCAAGATCGCCGACTACCCGTTCACGACCCTCCATCCGAACCTCGGCGTGGTGCAGGTCGGCGACTTCCGCTACACGGTCGCCGACGTACCCGGTCTCATCGAGGGTGCGAGCGAGGGCCGAGGACTCGGTCTCGAGTTCCTCCGTCATGTCGAGCGCTGCTCGGCGCTGTTGCACGTTCTCGACTGCGCGACTCTGGAGCCCGGTCGCGACCCGATCTCCGACCTCGACGTCATCCTCGCGGAACTCGGCGCCTACGAGGTGCCCGAGGGACAGACGCCGCTCCTCGAGCGCCCGCAGTTCATCGCTCTGAACAAGATCGACGTCCCCGAGGCACGCGACCTCGCTGAGCTCGTGCGTCCCGATCTCGAGGCTCGCGGCTTCCGGGTGTTCGAGATCTCCACGGTCTCGCACGAGGGTCTGCGTCCCCTTACCTTCGCGCTGGGCGAGCTGGTCGAGAAAGCCCGTGCCGAGGCCGCGCTCGAGACCCCGCCGGAGCGCGTCGTCATCCGCCCGCGAGGCTCCAAGAAGGACTTCACCATCCGGGTCGAGGGCGGCACCTACGGCAACGTCTATCGCATCATGGGCGAGAAGCCGGTGCGCTGGGTGCAGCAGACCGACTTCCAGAACGAAGAAGCCGTCGGGTATCTCGCCGATCGTCTCGAGAAGCTCGGCGTCGAGGACGAGCTCTTCCGCCTCGGTGCGGTGCAGGGATCGACCGTCGTGATCGGTGAGGGCGACAGCATCGTCTTCGACTGGGAGCCCACCATGACCTCGGCGGCAGAGCTGATGAGCGCGCCTCGGGGTACGGACCCCCGTCTGGCACCGAATTCGCGCCGCACGACGTCGGAGCGACGCGAGCAGTACTACGAGCGCATGGATGCCAAGGCCGAGGCTCGCGCCGAGGTGGAGACGCAGCGTCTCGCCGCGTACCGCGAGGACGGCGAGTGACAGCACGCACCCGCGCGGATCTGGCCACCGCGTCCCGCATCGTCGTCAAGGTCGGATCCTCCTCGATCAGCGGAGACTCGTCGTGGCGGATCCCCGTCATCGTCGAAGCCCTGGCCGCGGCGCATGCACGCGGAGCCGAGGTGGTCCTGGTGTCTTCTGGTGCGATCGCGTCCGGAATCCCGTTCCTGCGCCTCGATGCCCGCCCGACCGACCTCGCCACCCAGCAGGCCGCGGCGGCCGTTGGTCAGAACATCCTGATGTATCGCTACCAGGAGTCGCTTCGTCCCTTCGATATCGTCGCGGGGCAGGTGCTCCTCACCACCGGCGACCTCGAGAACCCGACATCGCGCTCCAACGCCCGTCGCGCGATGGAGCGGCTGCTCGGGCTTCGCACCCTGCCGATCGTGAACGAGAACGACACCGTCGCGACGCAGGAGATCCGCTTCGGCGACAACGACCGGCTCGGCGCGCTCGTCGCCCAGCTGATCGAAGCCGACGCGCTCATCCTTCTCAGCGACATCGAATCGCTGTACACGCGACCTCCGACGGACCCCGGCGCCGAACCGATCGATGTCGTGGCTCCCGATGCCGACCTGACCGGCCTCGAGTTCGGGGCGACCGTCGTCAACAGCGTCGGCACCGGAGGAGCGGCCACGAAGGTCTCGGCGGCACGTCTCGCGGCGGCATCCGGCATCGGCGTCCTGGTCACCAGCGCCGACCTCGTCGAACAGGCCCTCGCCGGTGCGGAAATAGGAACCTGGTTCGAGCCGGCCACCTCATAAACTGGGCGGATGACCGACCAGACCCCACAGGTGCGCCTGGAGCGCGCCAAAGAGGCCTCCCGCGCCGCTGCCGCGCTCACGAGCGACGACAAGGCGCGGGTGCTCGAAGCGATCGCCGTCGCCCTTCTCGACGCCGCGCCGCGCATCATCGAGGCGAACGCCCGCGACATCGTCCGTGGGCGTGACGAGGGCATCGGGGAGTCGCTCATCGACCGGCTGCGTCTCGACGAGAAGCGCGTGGCGGCCCTCGCCGCCGCTGTGCGCGAAGTCGCGGCCCTCGCCGACCCGGTCGGCCGCGTCGTCGGCGGGCACAGGATGCCCAACGGTGTCGCCCTCGAGCAGGTGCGCGTGCCGTTCGGAGTGGTCGGCGCCATCTACGAAGCCCGGCCGAACGTGACGGTCGACATCGCCGCGCTCGCGCTGCGTGCGGGCAATGCCGTCGTGCTGCGCGGGGGGAGTGCCGCGCGCGAGTCGAACACCGTGCTCGTCGACGTCATGCGGCGGGCGGTGGAGAGCGCGGGACTCACGAGCGAGGCGATCCAGACCGTCGATGACTTCGGTCGCGAGGGCGCGAAGGCGCTCATGCACGGTCGCGGCTTCATCGACGTGCTGGTGCCACGGGGGAGTGCCGGTCTCATCGAAGCCGTCGTCACGGAGTCGACCGTGCCCGTCATCGAGACCGGAGCGGGCAACGTCCACATCTTCCTCGACGAGACGGCCCCGGACGATTGGGCGAGCGACATCGTCGTGAACGCCAAGGTGCAGCGCCCCAGCGTGTGCAACGCGGTGGAGACGGTGCTGGTGCATCGTCAGGCGGCTCCGCGTCTGATCCCGCTCGTGGCCAGCGCTCTGCAGAGTGAGGGCGTCGCGATCCACGGTGACGACATGGTCGCCGGCATGGTGTCGAACGTGATCCCGGCGGTCGAGGAGGACTGGGAGACCGAGTATCTGAGTCTCGACATCGCGATGAAGGTCGTCGACTCCCTCGACGAGGCCCTCGACCATATCCGCCGTTACAGCACCGGGCACACGGAGTCGATCATCACGACCGACTCGCGCAACGCGGAACGCTTCCTCGCCGATGTGGATTCCGCCGTCGTGATGGTGAACACGTCGACGCGCTTCACCGACGGCGGCGAATTCGGATTCGGCGCGGAGGTCGGCATCTCGACCCAGAAGCTGCACGCTCGCGGGCCCATGGGGCTGTCCGAGTTGACCAGCACGAAATGGCTCGCGCGTGGGGCGGGGCAGACCCGCGGCTGAGGGCTAGACTGGGGGACGCTGTACCTCACAGGATCCCGAACAGCACGCCACGAAACGGAGTCAGGATGAACCTCGTCGCACAGATCGCGATGGCCGCTGCCGAAACCGAGCACCACGGCAACGTCGCGCTCGAAACGGTGATCTTCGGAGCCATCGCTGCGGTCGTGTTCGCCTTCCTCGGGCTGGTGACCTTCTCGTACAAGAACGTCGCCAACCGCCACTCGGCGAAGGCCGAGGCCTGGGCAGCGCAGCACGGCAAGGACGGCCACGAGGCGGGACACGGCCACTAGGCCCCCATGAACGACGCTGCGACCACGCGCCCCCCGCGCATCGGCGTGATGGGCGGTACGTTCGACCCCATCCATCACGGCCACCTTGTCGCAGCCAGCGAGGTCGCGAACTCCTTCGGGCTCGACGAGGTCGTCTTCGTGCCGACCGGCCACCCGTGGCAGAAGTCGGGAGTCTCGCCGAGCGAGCACCGCTATCTCATGACGGTCATCGCCACCGCCTCGAACCCGCAGTTCACGGTGAGCCGGGTCGACATCGACCGCGAGGGCCCCACCTACACGATCGACACACTGCGCGACCTGAAGCGTGATCGACCGGATGCCGACCTCTTCTTCATCACCGGAGCCGACGCCGTAGCGCAAATTCTCAGTTGGAGGGACCATGATGAGTTGTGGGAGTTGGCCCACTTCGTCGCGGTCTCACGCCCTGGACATGTCCTGAGCACAGACGGCCTCCCGAGCGACAACGTCAGCCAACTGGAAGTGCCGGCGCTGTCGATCTCGTCGACGGACTGCCGTGAACGCGTTCGCGACGATCAGCCGGTCTGGTATCTGGTCCCTGATGGGGTCGTTCAGTACATCGCGAAGCATCATCTGTATCGGAGCAAGGCATGAGTACATCGGATCAGCAGGAGCAGGGTCCGCTGACGCGAAAGCAGCTGCGGGAGATTCGATTGACGGGTTCGACCCCGGTCATCTCCAGCGAGGAGGCTGCCGCGGCGGCTGAGGCGGCACCGCCCGCACCGCCGCTGCCGCGTGCCGCCGAG
>NZ_DFQP01000043.1:65677-66512 GCF_002377845.1 Microbacterium sp. UBA3486 | reverse complement strand
GTCGGGAGCGAGGCCGTCGACGTGCGCTCCCTCGCCGCCCTCGCTGCCGCCCGTGTGGCCGGCCGGACCCTGCTCGCCGACCTCGCGACGCTTTCGGAGTTGCAGGAGCAGACGGTCGATCAGGCACGGACCGAGCACGCGGACGCGCGACGAGCGATGCGCGGACTCGACAAGCTCGCCCAGGCGCACGCACTGCAGGTGCGGGCCGCCGAGCTGCACGCGGAGCAGGCCGAACTCGACGAGATCGGCGCGCGCGCCCAGACGGACAGGGAGGGCCAGGCATGACGTCTCTCGGCATCGTGGATCTGCTCGGCGCGCGGACGAATCGCGCATCGGGTACACCCGCCCACTCCCGGCAGGTCACGCCGGGAGCTGCGGCATTCGCCGACGTCATCCTGGATGCCTCGCGCGCCTCGACCGATGATGCTCTCGCCGGATCATCCGCCGCGTCGCCTGCCGGCGGATCATCGGCGGACGGTTCGGCGTCGGACGCGCCGATCCCGTCTCCCCCGCCTGTCCTCCCTGCGCCCACGCCGAGTCACCCGGCGTCTCCGGATGGTGCCGTGGTCGGCATCGACGGCTCTGCGGCCCGAGCCCCCCTCGTGCCGGGGCCTGCGCCGGACGGCGCGGATCCGACGACGACCGCCGAGGGGACACTCGAGGACGAGGCCGGTGCCGCAGGCCTCGCCACGCACACCGGGTCGATCGGCGCTCCGGCTTCTCCGTCGGCGGCTCCGGCAGCGGCCCCCGCGAACGCAGAGACCCGCACACTCGCGACGTCGCAGAGTTCCACCCCCGGACCCACGGTCGCTCCTGTTCCGGGAGGCGCCGCGCG
>NZ_DFQP01000043.1:0-65546 GCF_002377845.1 Microbacterium sp. UBA3486 | reverse complement strand
GGGAGGCGCCGCGCCTGCGGTGACGGCCGCGATCGGCACGGCCGGCCACGCAGCGCCGTCGGCGAACCCGGCTCTCCCGACCGTCCCCCGCATCAGCGTCGGTGGGAATCCGACCCCGACCGTCCTCGGCGGTCCCGGAGCTTCGATCCCGACAACCCGGACAGGAACGTCGGAGACGTCCGCGACCGTCGGCGACAGCTTCCCGGATGCCGCGACATCCGCTGCTGCGGCGACCTCGACTCCCGTCGCCACGGCGTCTCCCTCGCCGACAGCCACGCCGACAGCGACGCCGGGTGACGCGGCCCTCCCTCCCGTGGGCACCACGCCTGCCCCTGCGCCCGTGACCTCCGTGGCGGCTCCGGTCGCGGTCCCCACCGCCCGGCCCGCGCTGCTCCCGCAGATCGCCGCGCCCGTGGTGTCGCTCGCCCAGGCTCCGGACGGCGACCACAGCCTCACCCTGACGGTGTCCCCCGAGAACCTCGGTCCCGTGACCGTGCGGGCGCACATCTCCGGCGGTGCCATCCACATCGAGCTGCACGCGCCGAACGACCTCGGCAGAGAGGCGCTCCGTGCGATCCTCATCGACCTGCGCCGCGACCTGGCCGCTGCGGCACCGCACGCCTCGCTCCTGCTGTCGAGCGCGGACGACGGCGCGGCGTCGTCGAACCCGCAGCATTCCGCCCCGGGCAACGGCACCGGTTCCGGGAGCAACGGCGGTTCCGGGAACGGCGCCACCGGGACTCACGGCGGCCAGCCGGGAACCGGCACGGGTCGCGACGCGAATGCCCTGCCCACCACGTCCGACGGCGCTCTGCCGACTGATCCGTCGTCACCCGCAGACCCCGCATCTCCCCCGTCCCTCATCGCGCCGCACGGCGGCATCGACGTCTTCGCCTGATCCGAGAGGAACCCATGACCACGGTCGACCCCATCTCCGGCACCATCCCGCCCTCCGGCGTGCAGACGGGCAGCACCACGCCCCCGACGGAGCGCAAGAAGACTCTCGACTCCGAGGTGTTCCTGAAGCTGCTGGTCACACAGCTCACGAACCAGGATCCGAGTTCGCCCATGAACACCAACGAGATGATCTCGCAGACCACGCAGCTGGCCTCGATGGAGCAGTTGACCGCGCTCACGGCGACCTCGACCGAGAGCTTCGCGCTCAGCATGCGCCAGACCGCAGCCGCTCTGATCGGCCATGAAGCGCAGTACGTCGATGAGAAGGGTGTCACACAGAAGGGCATCGTCACCTCGGTGTCCTACGCCGGCGCCGTGCCCCTCGTCACCATCGGCGACGCCTCCATCCCTCTCGACGCCGTCTCCGGCGTCGCCCTCGCTCCCCGTTCGCAGTCCTGACCAGTCCCTTCCAGAAAGGCATCACCATGCTCCGCTCTCTGTTCGCCGGAATCTCGGGTCTGCGTTCGCACCAGACCATGCTCGACGTCACCGGCAACAACATCGCCAACGTCAACACGACCGGGTTCAAGGCCTCGGCCGTGCAGTTCCAGGACTCGCTCTCGCAGCTCGTGCGCAACTCGATGATGCCGCAGCAGGCCGCCGGCGGTCAGAACCCCGCCCAGGTCGGTCTCGGCGTGCAGGTCGCCGGCATCAGCACGAACTTCGCCTCCGGGGCTCCGCAGCCCACCGGGGTGCCGACCAACCTCATGATCGCCGGCGACGGGTTCTTCGTCGTGCGCTCGGGTGGCGAGACCCTGTACACCCGCAACGGCGGTTTCTCGTTCGACGCGAGCGGCAAGCTGGTCTCGGCGGACGGCGCTCTCGTGCAGGGTTGGACGGCCCAGAACGGAGTGATCGTGCCCGGTCAGGGCATCGGCGACATCCGCCTTCCGGTCGGAGCGCTCAGCCCTGCCACCGCCACCACCACCGCCCGCGTCACCGGCAACCTGCCCTCCGGTGCCGCCGTCGGCGAGCAGCTGGTGCGCGACATCAAGACCTACGACGCCGAGGGCACGGCCACGTCGCTCCGTCTCACCTTCACCCGCACCGCCACGGGCTGGAACGTCACCGAGCCCGGCGGCACCAACACCGCCCTCACGTTCACCGACGGCAAGCAGCCGGCGGCCTCCTCCATCGTCTCCGGCGGTGTCACGGTCGACCTCTCGGCGGTCACCGGGTTCGCCGACGTCAGCGATGTCGCGATCAAGGAGCAGAACGGCAAGCCGGCCGGCACGCTGAGCTCGTACGCGCTGATGAACGACGGCAGCCTCGTCGGCACGTTCAGCAACGGCGACACCGAGGTGCTCGCCCGCGTCGCACTGGCAGGATTCGTCAACCCGGGCGGACTCGAGAAGGCCGGATCCTCCCAGTACCGCCCGAGCGGGAACTCCGGAGAGCCGACGCTCGGTCAGGCCGGCACCGACGGGCTCGGCGGCATCATCAGCGGCGCGCTCGAGATGTCGAACGTCGACCTGTCGCAGGAGTTCACCAACCTGATCGTCGCGCAGCGCGGCTTCCAGGCGAACGCCCGCATCATCACCACCAGCGACGAGGTGCTGCAGGAGCTCACGAACCTCAAGCGCTGACGCCGTCCTCGCGAACATCACGTCTGCGTCGTCGCTCTCACCCGCTGCGGGTGAGAGCGATGACGCAGCCCCTGGACCGCAGGTGTGCGCTTACATAGAATCCTCAGGACATGACCACGTGGGCTCCGGCGTCGCACCACATCTGATCCGCTCATGCGGCATCGGCAGCCTGTACTCCTTCGTTGCCCTCGCGGCTTCCCCACGAAACGAGCACGATGTCCAGGACGACTCGACCCGCCGAGAACCAGCTGCGCCGCTTCCTCTTGGCCCTCATCGCCATCATCGGGCTCGTCGGTGCCGGACTGGTCGTCCCGCTTGCCGCTCAGGCCGCAGAATCCTCGCTCCGCATCGACAAGCTCGTCGACGGACTCGATACGCAGGACTCCCTGCAGCCCGGCGATGAGTTCACCTACACGGTCGATCTGGTCTGCGACGACGTGGACTGCCTCAACGTGGTCCTCACGGACACCCTTCCGGCCGAGTTCGCCGGCTTCGAGTTCGTCGGCTCTTCGTACACCCCCTCCACTCTGCCGCTGAACGTCACGACGAGCGGATGCGTCGAAGAAGGCGGTGTACCCGTCGAGGTCACCGACGACTGCTCGGTCAGGGTCGTCTTCGAGCAGCCCGTGGATGGCGGGGTCGGCCTCGAGGCCGGCGGAACCCTCAAGCTCAGCGTGGTGCTGCGCGCACCGCTCGACCTGCCAGCCGACTGGGCGTACAACGGCGACACCGTGACGAACACGGCGACGGCGGACTGGGACAACGGTCCAGGAGACGTCCCCGCGACCATCTCGGACACGGCGGATGCGGTCGTCACGATCGACACCGTGATCGGCGTCGAGGCCAGCAAGAACTGGTCGCCCGCCTCGCAGCAGTTCGATGCCGGTGCGACCTCCCAGATCACGATCGGCGCACAGAACCAGTCGAACATCGGCGGCGACGCACTCGTGATCCAGGAGCCGACGGGCGCCGTCGACGGAGCGGCGACCCTCAGCGCCGACAATCCCTTCCGCATCGTCGACTTCCAAGGGTTCGTCGCCACGGCCCTTCCCCCGGACGCGACCACGGTGCAGGTCGACGCGTACGTCTACGACGAGGGAACGGGGACGTGGAGCTGGCAGGCCGGCACACCGGGCACCACTCCCGGGCTGCCGGCCGGCGTCGACCCCCGTGATGTCGGCGGCATCCGCCTGACCTATGCCGGTGGCACGATCGCCTCGGATGCCGCAGCCTCCACGGGCTTCACCGTGGAGCAGCGCGCGACGGATCGCAACGACGAGAGCTCGCTCGCCACGGGCGCCTCCGTCACGAACAGCGTCACGTCCACCGTGAACGCACCCGGCGGTGCGACGGCGAGCGACGAGGCAACGGCGCCCTACGAGATCGGTGCGCTGACCGTCGACGTGGTCGCGGGCAAGACGATCACTCCGGCGGAGCTCCCCGCCGGCGGAGACGCGATGGCGGAGCTCACGGCGACGAACACGTCGAACGGCCCTGTGCAGAGCCTCAGCATCTCCGATCTCGGCTTCTTCGACGCCGAGATGCTCTTCGGCGGCTTCCCCTCCGGCATCCCGTACCCGGACGGAGCCACCGCCGGCACGATCACCTGGTACATCGACGGGGTCGCGCAGCCCCCCGTCCCGTTCGCGGACGGGGACGCGCCGACCCCGCCCACGGGCACCGTCACCGGTTTCGTCATCGACTTCACCGGCCAGATCCCTGCCGGCACGGTCGCGACGATCGACGTGGGAATCGAGCCCTCGCTCGCGCTCGTCAGCACCGAGGCACCGACGCACCAGCGGACGAACAGCATCGACGTGACCGCGACCAACGACGTGGGTACCGCTGACGAGGCAGCGGCCGATGACATCACGGTCTACTTCCCGCAGATCGGGGTCGCGCTCGACAAGCAGATCACGCCGGGCGGCGCCGTCGAACCGGGCAACAGTGTGGTCGCCAGCCTGACCGCGACCACCGAGACGGGCGTCGCGCAGGTGGATCCGACCCAGATCGTCGTCGAGGACTCCTGGCGCGACGACCAGGCGGACGACTTCTGGAACGCGTTCGACATCGTGGCGATCGCGCCCACCCAGGTCCCGCCGAACACCACCGCGACGGTCGAGTACCAGCGGCCGGACGGATCGTGGGCGACGCTCGCCACAGTCAGCACGGGCGAGACCGCGCAGACGTTCCAGATGAGCCGTGCAGAGTTCGCGGCCGCGCTCACGCCACCCGATCTCCCCTCCGACGTCACCGGGATACAATTCACCTTCGACAACCCGGACGGATTCTCCCAGGGGTTCAGCGTCGTGCCGAACGTCGTCTTCGATGCGCGGGCCGACCTGCGCGACGGATCCGGCCCCACCGACCCGCGGGATGCCCCCGAGGACGAGCAGTCCGCGCAGGAGCCCACCGTCTATGAGAACGAGGCGAGCGCGCAGAGCCACGGCGAGGTCGACGGCCTGCCTGAGGGGATCGACAGCGATGTCGTGACCGACCAGGACACGATCGGTGTGCAGACTCCCGCTACCGGCGAGGGCGTGGGCGTCGACGCGAACAAGCGGTGGGTCCAGACGAGCGACAAGACCACCGATGCCGACTTCCTCGATGCGCAGTCCGGCGCGATCGTCTCCACGCGCAACGAGTGGCGGACCGGGACCCGCGGGATCGACACCCTCGTCCTCACCGATCCCGCCACGGCTCCGGACATGGATCCCCCGGGCGCAGCGAGCACCGTGTTCCAGGCTTTCGACCTGCTGAGCATCGACCCGGTCACTCTCGCCGACGATCCCCTGCTCGCCTGGGACGACATCACCGAGGTCTGGCTCTTCGTCGATGGCGTGTGGACCCCCATCGCCGCGCCGGGAGGAACCTGGATGGGAGCCGACGGATTCGTCGGCTACACGCTCACGCCCGCGCAGACCGCCGGGACGACGGGAGTCCGCCTGGTCTACGAGCCCGATGACGCCGCACGCACCGCGAGCACGGATCCCACGCGACCCGAACCAGGCTCCGGACTCGCGACCTCCGCTGTGGGAGAATATCGGCCGACCTTCCTCACCTGGGAGCTGCGCAACGTCGTGCGCGACGACACAGCGACAGGCGACCGCTGGGTGAGCGCCGACGAGACCTTCAACGACCCCGACCCCGGCATCGTGTGGAACAGCCTCCGCGGTGACTGGACCTCGGCAGCGGGCAACGGCAGCGACTCGGAGCAGGACAACATCACCCTGATCGACCAGCCGCCCCTCGTCTCGGTGGAGAAGACCGTCACGCCGTCGAGCGTGACGATCCCGGAGTCCGCCGACGTCGACCCCGCGAACTATCCGGACGTGACGTTCGACATCGATGCCAGAAACGACAGCACCGCACGCGCGTCGTACGTGCGCGTGACCGATCCGATCCCCTGCGCGGCCGGAGCGGCGGACCAGTGCGTGAGTGCTCCCGGCGCCTGGGCGGATGATCCGTTCGACGACGCGGTCTACGACGCGGACACCAACCCCTACGAGCGCCTCACCGTGCAATCGCTCACCTTCGCCTATCCGGTCGAACAGGTGGACCCCGCCGCGTCGACCGTCACGCTCTGGGACCGTGCGACCGATGGCACGCTCAGCACCCGCACGCTCTCCGTGACCGACGCGGAAACGCTCACCGCCGGCGATCTCGCCACCGTGGTCGGGGTCAGCGTCGTGTTCCACGGCATCGACCCCACGATCGAGGGCGGCAGCATCCGCGCCGGGGAGGACCTGAGCGTCGGGATCGTCGCCAAGGTGCGGCAGTACGAGCGTTCGGATGCCGATCAGCTCGTGGAGCCAGGCACCGTCGCCAACGACGTGATCGCCCAGTCCTATGACCCGGTCCTCACTCCTTCCGGCAATGCGTCGACGCCGAGCGACACCGCGAACGACACCGTGGTGCTCGTCAGCGCCCTGCTCGACGCGACGCTCGCGAAGACCATCGATCCGGAATCGATTCTCGAGACCCAGCTGCAAGACCCCGTCACCGTGACGCTCGACGCGACGGACGGCTCTTCCACAGCGGCGACCCAGCAGGTCACCATCACGGATGCGGACGCCGCCTTCTGGAACGCGGTGCAGCTGGCTCCCGACCCTGCGCTGAGCGTGGTGCTGCCGGCCGGTGCCGACCAGGTGCGGATCGACGCGCTCGTGGGATCGACCTGGGTCGAAGGTGCGTTCGCGGCGACTGCGGCGCTCCCCACGGCGGCGGACCCGGCCGCGATCGTCGGCCTTCGGGCGGTGTTCCGCAATGCCGCCGGAGAGGTCTTCTCCCGCAATGCGCCGCCCGACGACTGGACCGCGCAGCTCGCGTTCGACATCGTCGCGCTCACGACGCAGCGAGACGGCACTGACCTGTCGTTGCCGACGACGCTCCCGAACACGGCGACGGTCGTGAGCGAGCGACTCGATGGACTGTATGCGGATGCCGATGCCGACGCCGTTGCCGACCTGACGATCGATCCCGGCACGCACGAGCTCGATGTCGTGAAGTCGCAGCCCGGAACCAGCCACGTCGTGTCCATCGGCGCCAGCCTCCCGTGGACGCTGCAGTTCACCAACACCGGCACCGGTTTCCTCACGATCGACCAGCTCGTCGACACGCTCCCCGAGTACCTCGACTGGGACTTCTCCCCGCCGACCTATCAGACCTCGGCGGGGGGCACGCTGTCGACGGACGTGTCGGCTCTGATCGACGACACCGGCAAGAACGTGACCTTCACCTGGCCGGAGGGCGGGAATCGGATGTCACCCGGTGAGGTCTTCACGATCACCGTGAACCTCGTGCTGGCCCCGGGACTCGCCCTCGACGAGTTCACGACCAATACGTTCGTCGTCACGACCGATGAGGCGCTCACCGCCTGCACGAATGCGTCCGGCAACGGGGAGGGTACGGTGTCCGGCCTCGAGGACGACCAGTGCGGAACGACCAACTATGTCCAGCCGTCACCTGGAGGATCCCTCGCGGCGTACAAGTACGTCAAGGGCGAAGTCGACGGCGACCTGGTCGACGGCGAGGTCAACCTGAACAACCCCGACGCGGCCTGCCCGCTCGACCCCGACGGCTACACCCGCACACCGTGCGCCGCCTACACCGCTGTCGGCGCCACGGACGACTGGCGGCTCTCCGTCGTGAACGGCGGCACGGTCGGATTCGAGACCGTATCGATCGTCGATCCCCTGCCGCGGATCGGCGACCGGCTGCTGGCGACCGGCGCTGCGCGCAACACCACATTCGACCCGGTGCTCGTCCCCGAGTCGCTGGCCGCGAACATCCTCCCTGTCGGAGCGACCCTGACCCTGGACGTGACGACCTCGGCTTCGCCCTGCGTGGGCACGGGATCGAGCTCGGCATGGTTCGGCGATCTGCTCTGCGACACCACCGCGACCTGGGTGCCCGTCCGCTCCTACGCCGGCGCGTGGGAGGAGGTGACCGGAATCCGGGTCACGATCGACTTCACCGCCACGGCGGCCGGGTCGTTCGGCCCTGGCCAGGTGCTGTCGCTGCACTATGAGACGCAGAACGTCCCGGAATCGCCGGAGTATCCGGACCTCGCTCCGATCACCGTCCCCGATGCCGGGGGCTTCGCGTGGAATCAGATGGGCGCGGTGGGCACGGATGCAGGAGGGCGCGAGTACTCCGTGGCCCCCGTGCAGGCCGGGGTCACCCTGCTCGATGGCGACCTCGGGGTGCAGAAGGTGCTGGCCGGCGACACGGGGCGAGCTCCGGACAGCTTCGATTTCCTCGTCGAGTGCACGGTCGCCGGCGTTCCCCTCGTGCTCCCCGCGGGAGGCACCCTCACCGTGTCGAGCGCGGACGACCTTCGCACGCGCCTCGACGGGCTCCCGCTGGGGTCGGTGTGCCGAGTCTCCGAGATCGGCGCGGTCGGTGCCTTCGGAGAGGGGTCGAGGCTCAACGACGGCCAGACCGTCACGATCTCCGCCCCGGCCACCGGAGGCGAGCCGCCGACGTCTCAGAACGCGGCGATCACGAACGTGTACCTGGTTCCACCCCCGGATCCGGCTCCGGACGGCGGCGGCGGCGGCCTCCCGTCCACCGGAGTCGACGGGCCCGCCGTGTCCCTGTTCGCAGGGATCGGGATCCTGCTCATCCTCGCCGGGGGACTCCTGGTCCGCCGTCGACGTCACGCGGTCGCCCTCACCTGACCGTCTCGTCGTCGGGAGGTTCGGTCCGGCTGTTCTGCCGCGGGATCCACACCTTGCGGATGACGATCAGCATCGATGCCGTCAACGGTATGGCGACGAGCGCCCCGAGCAGGCCCAGGAGGGTCGCCCCCACCATCGCACCGATGATCACGAGCACACCGGGCACGGCCGCCGCCTTGCCCATGATCCGCGGCGTGACGATGTAGGCCTCCACCTGGATGTACACGAGGTACGCGACCACGAAGACCACCGCGGCCGTCGGGCTGACGAACAGCGTCGCGACGCCGCCGATGATCAGGAACACGAGAGAGCCGATCATCGGCACCAGAGTGACGAAGAAGGCGATGATCGCCATCACCGCCGGAACCGACGAACCGACCGCGAGTTGGATCACGAAAACGACCAGGGCGTTTATCGCCGACAGGGTGACGCCGCCCGCGACCACGCCGCCGACTGATCGCGTGATCTCCTCCAGCACCTCGGTGAACCGAGCCCGCCGATACAGCGGAACGAGTTGCGCCGCCGCTGCCTTGATGCTCTGCAGCGAGGAGACGAAGTACAGGGTGAGCACGACCACCATGACGAAGCTCGACACGGCTCCGATCACACCGAATCCTGCTTTCAGGACTCCTCCCGAGATCGCCAGGAAGGACGACAGCGTCGTGAGGGAACGAATGCCCTCTGCGATGACGACCGAGAGATCGATCCCGAGGCTCTCCTCGAGGGACAGATACCACCCGCTCTGCTGCACCGCCGCGATGGTCTCCGGGGCCGCCTCGATCGCCGCCGAGATCTGGCGGACCGTCGCCGGTACCAGCAGCAGCAGGATCACCGCGACGACGAGGAGGAAGATCACGGCCACGATCGTCACCCCCGCGGGACGACTCATCCCCCGGCGTTCGAAGGCTCGAACCGACGGGTCGAGACCGAGCGCGAGGAACATCCCGAGGAAGATCGAGATGAGCACGGTCGAGACGCCGGCGACGGTGGCTGCCAGAGCGATCGCGAGAAGGACGCCGACCGCGACGGCGAATCCCGACACCAGCGGCTTCGCGGGCAGCACGAGCTGCAGCCGCGACGACTTCGGTCGGCCCTCTCGTTCCGGATCGGGCGCATCCATGCTCTCGTCCACACGCTGCACGCTACGCGCGCGCAACCGCGCACGCGCGCACCCCTCACCCGTTCCTGATGATCGCCCCGCCCTCTCGCGACGAACCCGTCAGCAGAGCACGGCGTCTTCCGCGATCCTTCACCCCGGCAGGATGAACGAACGCTTCCGTATCCCGCCGGAGAGCACGAGGATCGGGCCATGCCGCAGGAAGCCAGGAAAGAGTCGGTCCGCACGACCCGCGTGCTCGATATCGTGACGGTCGTGCTGCTCTCGGTGACCGCGGTGCTGACGGCGTGGTGCGGGTTCGAGGCCTCGAAATGGGGTGGCGAGATGTCCATCGCGTTCAGCCAGGCGTCCAGCGCCCGTGTGCAAGCCGCCTCCGCGCAGTCGACGGCGCAAGCCGCGCGCCAGTACGACCTCACGCTCTACACCGAGTGGGTGCTCGCCGGGGCCGAGGGACGCGACGACCTGGTCCGGTTCGTCGAGGAACGCTTCACCGAAGAGTTCGCCGTCGCGTTCGACGCGTGGACGGCCGAAGGTCGCACTGCCCGAGGACCCTTCGTGATGAACGAGTACGTCCCGCCGGGTTCGGTCGAGTCCGAAGAGCTGAGCGCCCGCGCCGACGCGAAGTTCGACGAGGCTCTCGCCAACAATCAGCGCGGCGACGACTACTCCCTCCTCACGGTGCTCTTCGCCCTCGTCCTGTTCTTCGCCGCTCTCTCGCAGCACCAGGCGGCTCCATGGCGGCGCTGGGTGTTCCTCGGCTTGAGCGGGGTCATCGTCATCGCGGGGATCGCGACGCTGCTGACCTTCCCCATCAAGATCTGACCTCACGGCCTGAATCTTTGACGAGGGCAACATCACCCAGAACGGGCGACGCCGGCGTTGACGGACCTCGATGCAGCTACCAGCCTCGACGTCGAAGCGACTTGCGTGGGCGGGTCGGAAATCGGAGGCTCAGGTGAGTGCGAACGAGGCAACATCCGCGATTGTGTCGCAGCAGAAGGCACTGCGCGAGCAGCTTCCGTTTGCAGACGAGACTGATTTCGAGAATGCTGACCGAGGGTTCATCGGGACACTCGACGATCCGAAGATTCGGGACGCCGCCGGCAAGGTGGTGTGGGACGCATCGACTTACGACTTTCTCTCCGGGGATGCGCCCGACACAGTGAACCTGAGCCTCTGGCGGCAGTCGAAGCTCGTGACCAAACATGGCTTGTTCGAGGTCGTACCCGGGCTCTATCAGATCCGCGGACTGGACCTCTCCGTGATGTCATTCGTCGAGGGCGACACTGGTGTGATCGTGATCGACCCCCTGATCTCGAAGGAGACCGCTGCAGCGGCGCTCGCTCTCTACCGCAGACACCGCGGGGAGCGACCGGTTACGGCCGTCATCCATACCCACTCACACATCGATCACTTCGGAGGGGTGCAAGGCATCGTTGAGGAGGCCGACGTGGAGGCCGGACGTGTGCAGATCGTCGTGCCGGAAGGCATGGTCGAGCACGCGGTTGCCGAGAACGTGTACGCGGGTACGGCGATGGGGCGCCGGGCCGGGTACATGTACGGCGCAGCGCTCGCGCGTGGCCCCAAAGGCGCAGTGGGTGCGGGGCTCGGCCAGACGACGTCGACCGGAGAAGCGACGTTGATCGCACCCACGCTGGAGATCACGACGACGGGCGAGAAGCACACGATCGACGGGATCGAGATCGAGTTCCAAATGGCGCCCGGCACGGAAGCTCCTAGCGAAATGCACTTCTACTTCGCTAAGTACCGCGCGCTGTGCATGGCAGAGAATGCGACGCACACACTCCACAACCTTCTGACCCTGCGAGGCGCCATCGTGCGCGACCCGCACATCTGGTCCAAGTACCTGACCGAGGCCATCGAGCGGTTTGGCGCTGACGTCGATGTCGTGTTCACTTCCCATCACTGGCCGACCTGGGGCAACGAACAGATTGGGGAGTTCCTCGGCCTGCAACGCGATCTCTACGCGTATCTCCACGATCAGACGCTGCGGCTTCTGAATCAGGGCTTGACCGGAGCGGAGATCGCCGAGGAGATACAGTTGCCCCCGGTTCTGGAGAACGCTTGGCATGCTCGCGGCTACTACGGGTCCGTGAGCCACAACGTGAAAGCCATCTACCAGCGATACATGGGATGGTTCGACGGAAACCCGGCACGCCTGTGGCCGCACCCGCCGAGGGCGCAAGCGATGCGCTACGTCGAAGCGATGGGCGGTATCGAGCAAGTCGTGAACCTGGCGCAGAAGGCGTTCGATGAGGGCGACTTCCGGTGGGCGGCGACGCTGCTCGATCACGCCGTTTTCACTGAACCAGACAACGCTGCTGTGAGGGCTCTGTACGCCGACACATTGGAACAGCTCGGCTATGGCGCGGAGAACGGAACCTGGAGGAACTTCTTCCTCTCAGGAGCAACAGAACTCCGTGAGGGCAATTTCGGCACGCCGACGGTCACGAATGCGCCCGCTATCGTCGCGCAGCTCACTCCCGAACAGCTTTTCGACGCGGTCGCGATCACCATCGATGGTCCCAAGGCGTGGGACCTCGACCTCGTCTTCGACGTGACACTCTCGGATCTGGAGAGGTCCTTCCACGTTTCCCTCCGCAACGGGGTCCTGGTGTACGTGGAGAAAACTCCTGACGGTGAGTCACCGCTACTTACGCTCTCGAAGGAGCGGTTGATCCGACTGGCCGCCGGCGACCGTGATCCCGACGGGATCGAAGGCACAGCCGGGCTCGCTGTCGTTGATCAGCTTCTGGGAGTGCTCTCACCGGGTGACGCGGCCTTCGAGATTGTTATCCCCTAGCGGCAGCCGGTCGAGACGAGTGATTCCACCGATGCACCCGCCGAATGCATGAAGTCCTGAATCCACTTTGCATTCATTTCGAGCGCCCCTCCTCCAAACCTCCACACCACCGCCACCGCCACTGCTCCACCCCCGACGGCGGGGCGGTCCCGGAGGGCGTCGCCGTGAACGTGCGGGGCCGCTCGTTCGCGATCATCGCGGACGTCGAGATCGGCGACGAACCGCAGGTGTGATCTTCGCCCACGGGTCACGGTTCGGCGGCCAGGCGCTTTTCGTCCAGGACGGACGACTACACGAATGTCTGCAACTCCCTCGGCAGCCCGCCGGAGCAGACTTTCGCGCCGGACAGGCTCACCGCAGGGAAACACTCCCTCGGCAGGGATCGCGGAGCAGTCCGCGCGAACCTCTTCGATCCGCGCGGACGATGCTCCCGGTTGCGGGTCGCCCGGCTATCCGAATTCGCGGAGCTCCGATGTCAGCTCACCGCCGGCATCGCCCGTGTTGACGGTGCCCTTCGGCTCGAAGAGGATCGCGTGGACCTCGTGGTCGGCACGCGGGCAGTGCTCGACGCCCTTCGGGACGACGAAGACATCGTTCGGTCCGAGCACGACATCGCGGTCGCGCAGCTGGATCGTCAGCTCTCCCTGCACCACCATGAAGAGCTCGTCGGTATCGGGGTGGGTGTGCCAGACGAACTCGCCGAGCAGTTTGACGACCTTGACGTCGTAGTCGTTGATGCTCGTCAATCGATGGGGCTGCCAGTGCTCGGTGATGCTCGCCAGCGCCGCCTGCACGTTCCGTGTGTCTTCGTCCACCCCGTCAGCCTAGGCCGCCGGGTTTCGCCGGTACTGTCGTCTGAGGGAGAACGGAGCCGGTCATGAACGCGGTCGACGCTGTCGGCACCATCGCCGAGGTCCTCTCGTGGATCGGCCTCGGCATCGGGCTCCCGCTGCTCGCGATCGTGCTCCTGGTGAAACTGCACGACGGCTCCTGGGTGCCGCACGAGGTGGTCATCGTCGAGGACGACGGCGGCCGGGCGCGAGCACGCTGGTTCGCCGCCGGTGACTTCTGGGAGCGTCCGCTGCGCGCGGAGGAATCGGTCCATTGGCACGGGAGGGAAGAAGCCGACGCGTTCCTCAGTGAACGGCACCCGAGCCTGATGCGGTTCGAACCCCGACGGCCCCTGCTGCATGCGTTCCAGGTGCTGGGGATCACGCTGGCCGGGGTCGGCGCGGCCTCCGTCATCCTGTCGATCGTGCTCCTCTTCCTCGGATGAGCGGATGCGGTGTCCGCTGATAGGGATCCCGGGCAGGATGGAGGCATGCCCGAATCCCCGCTCGCCTCCCGACCCTGGCTCGGCTCCTACGCGGAGGGTGTCCCCGCGGAGATCGCGGATCCGTCGCAGACTCTGCCCGAGATGCTGTCGGCGAGTGTGAGGTCGTTCGGGCGGCGCCCGGCGCTGGACTTCTTCGGAGCGGTCACGACCTATCGCGAGCTCGGGGAGCAGGTCGAGCGGGCGGCCGAGGGTCTGCGGCGCCTCGGCGTCGGCCACGGCGACCGGGTGGCGCTGGTGCTGCCCAACTGCCCTCAGCACGTGGTCGCCTTCTACGCGATCCTCCGGCTCGGCGCGATCGTGGTCGAGCACAACCCGCTCTACACCGCGCGCGAGCTGCGGCATCAGTTCGAGGATCACGGCGCCCGCGTCGCGGTCGTGTGGGACAAATCGGTCGACACGGTCGCCGGATTCCCCGCCGATGTCAGGGTCGAGCACATCGTGAGCGTCGACATCACCACGGCGATGCCGCTGTCGAAGCGCCTCGCGCTCCGCCTGCCCCTGCCCCGGGCCCGCGAGGCCAGGGCGAAGCTCACCGGCGCCCCGAAGGCGCGGCACCTGATCGCGTGGAAGAGCCTCGCCGATCACCGACGCCTCTCCCGACGGGTGGCGGGACCGGGCCTGGAAGACATCGCCCTGCTGCAGTACACGAGCGGGACGACGGGTGTCCCGAAGGGAGCGATCCTCACGCACGCGAATCTCCGTGCCAACGCGATGCAGGGGCGGGCGTGGGTGCCGGGTCTCGTCGACGGCGAGGAGACGTTCTACGGCGTGCTGCCGCTGTTCCACGCCTACGGCATGACCCTGTGCCTCACCTTCGCGATGAGCATCGGCGCGCGACTCGTCCTCTTCCCGACGTTCGACCTGGGATTGGTCACCGCGGCGGCGCGTACGACGCCGCCCACGTTCCTTCCCGCCGTGCCGCCGATCTACGACGCGCTCGCACGTGCGGCCGCCCGCGGGACCATCGATCTCTCGACGGTCCGCTTCGCGATCTCCGGCGCCATGAGCCTTCCGGTCGCCACGGTGAAGCGCTGGGAGGAGGCGACCGGCGGTCTGCTCGTCGAGGGCTACGGCATGACCGAGAGCTCACCGGTCGCGCTGGGCAACCCGATGGGCCCGACGCGTCGCCCCGGCACCGTCGGGGTGCCCTTCCCGAGCACGGAGATCCGCGTCGTCGACCCGGCCGACCCTGCGGTCGACCTGCCCGCCGGCGAGCCCGGAGAGCTCCTCATCCGCGGACCGCAGGTCTTCCAGGGGTACTGGGGGCGTCCGGGCGAGACGGCAGATGCCCTGCTGCCGGACGGCTGGCTCCGATCCGGCGACATCGCCCAGGTCTCCTCCGATGGGTTCGTGAGCATCGTCGACCGCCTCAAGGAGCTCATCATCACCGGCGGGTTCAACGTGTCTCCCAGTGAGGTGGAAGACGCGCTGGTCGCCCATCCCGATGTCGTCGCCGCGGCGGTCGTCGGCCTGCCGCGACCCCACGGCGGAGAGGAGGTCGCCGCCGCCGTGGTGCTCCGCGACGGTGCGGCCCTCGACGTGGATGCGCTGCGCGATTTCTGCCGCACCCGGCTCACCCCCTACAAGGTGCCTCGCCGGATCACCGCGGTCGACGACCTCCCCCGGTCGCTCATCGGCAAGGTGCTGCGTCGTCAGGTGCGCGACCGCCTGCTCGCCGACCGCTGACCTCTCGACCCACCCATCAGTTCAGACGTGACGAGCACGAAGCATCTCGGAGCGACGCCCATGTGATCGCCGTTGGTCCTTCAGTTGCCCATCTCCGCCTGGATCCGCCGATCGAGGTCGTCGAGCTCCGCGAGCAGTTCGGCGGCGACCCAGACACGGTCCCGCTTGCGACCGGTGATCTCTTGCACGAATCCTGCCGCTTCGAGCTGGGCGATGGCCTTGTAAGCCTGTTGTTCCGACGAACCTGAGCGCTGCTCGATCTCGCCTGCTGCCATGACGGGGTGATCGTAGAACCCGGGAATCAGCGCGGCGACCGCAGAACCGGCCCGCGGGCGCAGCTCGTTCGCCCACTCGTCCGGAAGACCTTTGATGCGGGCGATGGATTCGCGCGAGCACGAAGCCGCTGCACGAGCCGCCCGGGCGAACAGGGCAATGAGCGGCGACGGCTCACCCAGTCGATAGTCGCCGAGCGCGGCGAAGTACTCGTCCCGTTTGGCGAGAAGCCCGCTCGCCAGGGGAACGACGGCGTTGACGGCAGCGCCACGGCGACGAAGCACGGCTGACACGAGAGCGCGGCCGAGACGACCGTTGCCATCCGTGAACGCATGGATGGACTCGAACTGCGCATGTCCGATCGCCGCCTGCACCATCACCGGGATATCGTCTCGGTTGAGGAAAGTGATCAGGTCGTCCATCAACGCGGCGACTCGTTGCGGCGCCGGTGGCACGTGAAGCGCACCTCGCGGTGAGTGGTCGCTTCCCCCGATCCAGTTCTGCATGTCACGCAAACGACCGGCATACGCCGCTTCGACGGGATCGTCCTTCATCAAGTCGTGATGAGCGATGAGAAGATCCTCGACCGCGAACCGACCTCGGTCGCCGACTCCGGCGACGAGGCCATGCAGCGCCGTGCTCGCCGCCACCATGCTCGTGGCCGACGCGTTCGAACGGTTGCCGGCCAGCGCCCTGGCGTAGTCGGTCGCGCTGGCGGTGATCCGCTCGATCTTCGACGACGCGACGGATTCTGTGTGCATCATGAATCGGCTCAGCGCCGCCGAATGCCCCTCTGCGTCGGTATCCGCTTGCGCGATAGCAAGCAGAGCACCCTCCGAGGCGACGACCGTCGCCGTGGGAGTGGCGAAGTCGAGACCCGCGATCATCGGAGGGATCGTGGCGTCGACGGATGCCAGCGTCCGATCCTCCCGAGTGCCGCCACGGACCTGTTGGCGCCACGGAAGCGTCTCCACGGTATGTGCCGGCCACCCGGTTCCCGGCGTACGTGCATCAGTGTCCACAAAGACGAGTATTGCACTCGTTACTAAGGTTTATATCTATTAAAGACGAGTAATATCGGACTGTTCGCGCTTCTGCTCCCCCCGCCGACGGAAACTTCGTCGCGCGCACCTCCCTGAACCGGGCTCGGCTAACGTCCGGCCGCCGCCGGCCGACAGTCACCCCCGACAGCCCAGGACGGGCCGTCGGGTCCGTGCTCCCCGGAACACGGACGGATCTTTCCAGGATGGAGCCCATGATCGTCCTCACGCGCCTGAACCGTTCGCGGTTCGCGGTGAACCCCGACCTGATCGAACGTGTCCAGGCCACGCCGGACACGACGCTCATCATGGTCGACGGTGCGACCTTCGTCGTCACCGAGACGATGGATGACGTGATCGCGCAGATCACCCGGTTCCGCGCCGGAGTGCTCGCCACGGCCGCCGCTCTGATCAGCACCGCCGGATCGGATTCCGCCGCCCCCGATGCCGAGGTCGGTCTCTGATGGATCCGTCTCTCATCCTCGGACTGGTCCTCGCGTTCGGCGCACTGATCGCCATGATCAACCTCGAGGGCGCCACCATCGGATCGCTGCTGATCCCCGCCCCGATGGTGCTGGTCTTCGGAGCCACGATCGCCGTCGGCATCGCGAGCGGCACGGTGCGCGATGCGCTGCATGCGGTCAAGTCGCTCCCCCGCGCCTTCCGCGGCGAGCGCCGCACCGCGTCGAGCATGATCGACACGGTGGTCGGCTACGCCGAGAAGGCGCGCGCCGAAGGGCTCCTCGCCCTCGAGCAGGGACTCGAGGACGAGAAGGACCCGTTCCTGCGCCAGGCACTGCAGAGCATCGCGGACGGGACCGACGCCGAAGACCTGCGAACACTGCTGGAGGATGAGCTCACCTCGACCGCCGCCCGCAACCGCACCGCCTCACGCTTCTACATGACGCTCGGTGGCTTCGCGCCCACGGTCGGCATCATCGGTACCGTCGTCTCCCTCACGCACGTGCTGGAGAAGCTCGACAAGCCCGACACTCTCGGTCCCATGATCGCGACAGCGTTCGTCGCGACGCTGTGGGGTCTGCTCTCCGCCAACTTCATCTGGCTGCCCATCGGCGGACGCCTCCAGCGTCTCGGCGAGCTCGAGCTCGAACGCATGACCGTGCTCATGGAGGGCATGCTCGCGATCCAGGCCGGCGCACCGCCGCAGTTCGTCGGCGAGCGCCTGCGAGCCCTCGTGTCCGAACGCTCCTCCGCCCGCTCCGGCCGGAAGGCCCGCACCCGAGCAGCCGAGGAGACGGAGCAGGCGTCATGAGCGTCCGTGCCCGTCGCCGCGTGCCGCAGGAGGAGCACAGCGGTCCGGACGAGCGGTGGATGGCGTCCTACATGGACATGGTCACGGTGCTGATGTGCATGTTCATCGTGCTGTTCGCGATGTCGACCGTCGACCAGGAGAAGTTCGAGGCTCTCAGCGCCTCCCTCGCGACCGGCTTCGGGCAGGAGCCCTCGGACGAGATCGACGCCACGACAGGCGTGGTCGTGCCTCCCGAACTGGTCGATGAGAAGGGCGAGGACTTCGCCGACATCGACCTCGCCGCTGCGCAGACCGAATTCAACGAGCTGTCGGCGCTGCGCGAGCGCCTGCGTCAGGTGCTCGCCCAGAACGGTCTCGAAGCCGACGTCACCTTCACGATCGATGAGCGCGGCCTCACGATCGGCCTCGTGAGTGCCGAGACCTTCTTCGACACGAACAGCACGACGCTCAGTGCGAAAGCGCTCCTCGTCCTCGACGCGCTCGGCTCGGTGCTGGTCACCACCGCCAACGAGATCTCGGTCGAGGGTCACGCCGACGTGCGCGGATCGGTCGCCCCGTACCCCACGAACTGGGAGCTGTCCGCCGGACGCTCCACCCAGGTGCTGCGGCACCTCGTCGAGGCCTCGGGGTTGCCGCCCGCGCACCTGAAGTCGGTCGGGTTCGGCGACACGAGGCCGGTCGCCCCAGGCGAATCCCCCGATGCCCTGGCCCAGAACCGACGGGTCGACATCGTCGTCCTCTCCGATGCGAACGAGGAGGTGCGCGCGCTCATCCCCCAGGCACAGGCGGGAAAGCCGTCGTCCTGACCCGCCTTCTCACCTAACGCACGCCGTTCACCGCCCGATAGTCCGGTTCGTGGTGATCGAGGACAGCGTGCGCTCCGACGTGCGCGCGGGAACGGCGACGAAGAGCGCCGACGTCGAGGTGTACGACTTCGGCCGTTCGGCGACCCTCTCGCGCGAGCACACCCGCGCCCTGGAACTGGCCTTCGAGACCTTCTCCCGCCAATGGTCCGCGCAGCTCTCGGCGAAGATCCACGTGCGCGCCACCATCGCGGTCGAGCACGTCGGCATGATGACATACGGCGAGTACGCCCAGTCGCTGCCGACGACGACCACGATGATCGTGTGCGCCCTGCCCGACTCGGAAGAGCGCCTCATCGTGCAGCTGCCGACCTCCGCCGCGACCGCCTGGATCGTGCAGATGGTGGGCGGACGAGCTTCCGCAGCCTCAGAGGACCGCACGTTCACCCCGATCGAGCAGGCCCTGATCCGCTCGCTGATCGTCGACGCGATCGACCACCTCACCGGTGCGCTCGACGGTCTTCTCCCCACCGGGGTCGCCTTCAGCGGCATCCAGTACAGCTCGCAGTTCGCCCAGGTGGCGGCATCCGGCGAACCCGTCATCGTCGCACGGTTCTCGATGCGGCTCGCCGGTCGCACCGTGCCGTCGAGCGTGATGCTGCCGGCCTCCGTGCTCGCCGGTTTCACCGTGCGTCCGTCCGACGACGAGCGCACCGCGGCACCCGCCCGGATCCGTCGCCAGGTCGAGATCGCCCCGGTCGAAATCGCGCTGCGACTCGCACCGCGAGCCGTGCTGCCCCGCGAGGTCCTGGATCTGTCCGTCGGCGACGTCATCGCGTTCCCGCACTCCGCCGATCGTCCGATGGTCCTCTCCGTCGGTGATCAGACCGTCGCCACGGCGGCCGTCGGCAGTGCCGGAGCGCGCCTGGCCTGCGTCGTCACCACCACCGTCCCCGATCCCGCTTTCGCCGAGGAGCCCGCGTGACCAGCACCACCACCTACGAGTCCGCCGTCGCCGCCGCCTTCGCCGCATCGTTGCCGACCGCCTCCCCTCTCGTCGCACGCGCCTCGCAGGTCTCCGGCGACACCGGCGACGCCCTGGTCGTGCAGTTCGTCGGTGAGGCGAGCGCGCAGTTGGCGGTGCAGCTGTTCGAGCCCGAGATCCTGGTCGACGGCCTCGGCGGCACGCCCCTGGCCGACCGGCTGCGCGATGCACTGGAGAGCGCGACCAGCGCGCTCGGTGCCGGTGCCCTCGGCGCAGGCACGGTCGGCGATGCCTCTTCCCTCTTCGCCGACCCGGCCGTGCAGCTCTTCGACCTCCAGGACGACGCCGACCACACGGTCGGCCGGCTCGCCGTCGTCGTGACGCGTGCGCCCGCCGGTGCCTCCTCGTCCTCGCGGCGGCTGCACCGCATCGCGGGCGTCGAGATGGAGCTCACCGTCGAGATCGGGCGCACCAGGATGGCGGTGCGCGATGTGCTCGATCTGGAACCGGGACGCATCGTCGAGCTCGATCGCTCCGCCGGCGCTCCGGCCGACATCAAGCTCAACGGACGCATCATCGCGCACGGCGAGGTCGTCGTCGTCGACCAGGACTATGCGGTGCGGATCACCCGCATCCTCGAGAACGTCGAGGCCTGACCCTGGACGACCTCCTGCTCGGCCTACGGGTCGTGCTCTCGCTCGCCGCAGTGCTCGGGGTGCTGTGGTTCCTGCAGCGACGCGTCGCACGCACGCAGGCGCGTCGCCGCGACAGCGAGGCGATCACGGTGCTCGGGCGCCAGGGGGTCGGCCCGAAGGCGCAGATCGTCGTGATCCAGACGGAGGACGCCCGGTACGTGCTCGGCGTCACCGAGCACGGCGTGAACGTCGTCGACCGGCTGCCGGTCAGACCCGCAGACGAGCCGGAGGAGACCGCACGGTCGACGTGGTCGGCGACGACGTCAGAGGCGGCGTCCGACGCGGAGGAGTTCGACCGCATCCTCGCCGCCACCGCCCTGACCGAATCGGCGGCCGGCCCTCCCGTGACGCCGGCGCCGCAACGCCGGGTGCGTCACCGGAACGACCCGCTGCGTGGCTCCATCCTCTCCCCCGAAACCTGGCGGCAGACCGCCGAGGCCATCCGGCGCACCCGATGAGCATCGCCCGTGGGGTCGTCGACGGGCGCGCGCTGCGGCGAATCGCGCTGATCCTCGCCGCGGCCGCGGTGCTGGTCGTCGTGATGACGCTCCTGTCGGGCACGGCCGCCCACGCACAGGTGACCCCGGACGACCCGGGCGAGGGCGTCACGATCGACATCAACGGCGTCGACGGCGGTCCGTCGGGCTCGATCCTGACCCTGCTGGGCATCACCCTGCTCTCGGTCGCCCCCGCGCTCCTGCTGATGATGTCGTCGTTCACGAAGATCTTCGTGGTGCTGGCGATGACCAGGAACGCCCTCTCGCTGCCGACCATCCCGCCCAACCAGGTGCTGGCCGGCCTGTCGCTCTTCCTGTCGCTGTTCATCATGTGGCCGGTGCTCACCGAGATCAACACGGTGGCGGTGCAGCCCTACATCGACGGCACGCTCACCTTCACGCAGGCCATCGACGTCGGCCAGCTGCCTCTGCAGGAGTGGATGCTCCGCTTCACGCGCGAAGAGGACCTCGCCCTGATGACGCGGATGGCGGGTCAGCCCAACCCCGAGGATCCCTCGAGCGTCCCGATGTACACGCTCATCCCCGCGTTCATGATCTCCGAGCTGCGGGCCGCGTTCATCATCGGCTTCGTGATCTTCGTCCCGTTCCTGGTCATCGACCTCGTCGTGGCCGCGGCGCTGATGTCGATGGGCATGATGATGCTCCCGCCCGTGATGATCTCCCTGCCGTTCAAGATCCTGCTGTTCATCCTCGTCGACGGCTGGGGGCTCATCATCCGGGCGCTGCTCGAGAGTTACGGAGGGGTGGGATGAGTCCCGAAGCCGTCATCGACATCGGAACGCAGGGGCTGCTCATCGCGGCGAAACTCGCCGCGCCCGTGCTGGTCACCGCCCTCGTGGTGGGCTTCGCCATCTCGCTGCTGCAGTCGATCACGCAGGTGCAGGAGGTGACGCTGTCGTTCGTGCCGAAGATCGTCGCCGTCGGGATCGCCCTGCTCATCGCGGGCAACTGGATGATCGCGGAGATGATCGCCTTCACGAACGAGATGTTCGCCCGTATCCCCTCGCTGCTGAGCGGATGACGACGTGTACATCCCTATCGACTTCGCCTGGCTGGAAGCCACGATGCTCACCGCCGTGCGCATCACGGCCTTCATCATGATCGCCCCGCCGTTCTCGTACGGGGCGATTCCGGTGCGGGTGAAGGCGATGCTCGCGATCGGGCTCTCCCTCGCGGTGGGCACGGCCGTGGCCCCCGGCTACGTGAACCTCGACACCGGCCCGTTCCTCGGGGCCCTCGTTCTGCAGCTGGTCACCGGTGCCCTGCTCGGCTTCCTCGTGCTGTTGTGCTTCTCGGCGCTGCAGGCGGCCGGCAGCCTGATCGACGTGTTCGGCGGGTTCCAGCTCGCTCAGGCCTTCGACCCGCACTCGCTCGTGAACGGCGCCCAGTTCACCCGGCTCTTCCACCTGACCGCGCTGACGCTGCTGTTCGCGTCCGGCGGGTATCAGCTGATCCTGGCCGGGCTCGCCCGCAGCTTCGAGGCCGTGCCCGTCGACGGCATGTTCCAGGCGGCGGGACCCGCAGAGCTCCTCGTCGACGGGGTCTCGCAGATGGTGCTCGCCGCCGTGCAGATCGCCGGGCCCCTGGTGCTCGTGCTGTTCCTCGCCGATGTCGGGCTGGGACTCATCACCCGCGTCGCTCCCGCGCTGAACGCGTTCGCGATGGGCTTCCCGGTCAAGATCCTGCTGACGCTGCTGCTCGCGGGCGCCGTCTACGCCGTCCTCCCCGGCATCGTCGATTCCCTCGCCGCGCAGGCCCTGCGCATGATGCAGGGGGTGCACGAATGAGCGGCACGGACAGCGGCGAACGCAGCGAGAAGGCGACGGACAAGCACCTCAGCGAGGCCCGCAAGAAGGGGCGGCTGTCACGCAGCCAGGATCTGACCGCCTGGCTGGGGATCGGCGCGGCGGCCGTCACGATGCCGGCCGCCATCGCCCTGGGGGCTTCGGCGGGAACCGAGCAGCTGCTCACGCTGACGTCCCTGGTCGATGCTCCGACACCGCAGGCGGCTCTGGCGGCCCTCGGGCGCGGTCTCGCCTCCGTGCTCCCGACGCTCACCGTGATGCTGGCCGCGGTCGCGATCGTCACCCTGATCGGCGCGGTCATCCAGGGCGGGGTGCATCTCAAGCCGCTCACCGGCCGTTTCGAACAGTTCAACCTCGTCACCGGGATCCGCCGGGTGTTCGGCATGCAGGCCCTCTGGGAGGGCGCCAAGGCCCTCATGAAGACCGCGGCCATCGGCATCGCCCTCTGGTTCGTGATCGCGAGCCTGATGCCCGTGCTGACCGCGAGCGGCGCGCACTCGATCTCCCGCCTGCTCGGCACCGCGAGCGAGGGCACGACCGCGCTGCTGCAGACCGCGATCGGGGTCGGCCTGGCCCTCGCCGCGATCGACATGTTCGTGGTGATGCGCCGCAACCGCAAGCACACACGCATGACCAAGCGCGAGATCCGCGACGAGAACAAGAACTCCGAAGGCGATCCGCTGATCCGCCAGCAGCGACGTTCGCGTCAGCTCGCCGTCAGCCGCAACCGCATGATCGCGGCCGTCGCCGGCTCCGACGTCGTCGTGGTCAACCCGACGCACATCGCGATCGCCCTGCGTTACGAGCCCGGCCGCGCCGCCCCCAAGGTCGTCGCCAAGGGCAGCGGGGTGATCGCCGAGCGCATCCGCGACGAGGCCGTGCGCGCCGGTGTGCCGCTGGTGCGCGAGATCACCCTCGCCCGGGCCCTGCACGCCGCATGCGAGCTGGGCCAGGAGATCCCCGAAGACCTGTACAACGCCGTGGCACGCGTGCTCGTGTTCGTCGACTCGCTGCGACGACGCGGGGCCGCCCGCGGCATCCACTCCCTTCCCTACCGGAGGACCGCATGAGACAGCTGCTTCCCAAGCTCGGGGTGCCGATCGGCGTCGTGGGCATCATCATGCTCCTCGTCGTGCCGGTGCCGCCGTTCCTGCTCGACATCCTCATCATCCTGAACATCATGTTCGCGCTCGTGATCCTGCTCACGTCGATGTTCGTCAAGAAGCCGCTCGATTTCTCGGTCTTCCCCTCGCTGCTGCTCGTGGCAACGCTGTTCCGGTTGGGACTGAACGTCGCCTCGACCCGTCTGGTGCTCGGCGAGGCGTACGCGGGGCAGGTGATCGAGGCGTTCGGCGCCATCGCGGTCGGCGGCTCGCTCATCATCGGCGCCGTCGTGTTCCTCATCCTGGTCGTCATCCAGTTCGTCGTGGTGACGAAGGGCGCAGAGCGCGTCGCCGAGGTCGGTGCACGATTCACGCTCGATGCGATGCCCGGCAAGCAGATGGCCATCGACGCCGATCTCAACGCCGGACTCATCACCGATGCAGAGGCGCGCGAGCGTCGCGCCGAGGTCGCTGCCGAGGCCGACTTCTACGGAGCGATGGACGGTGCGTCCAAGTTCGTGAAGGGCGACGCGATCGCCGGTCTCGTCATCATCATCATCAACATCGTGGGCGGCATCGCCATCGGCATCGTGCAGCACGGCATGACGATCGACGAGGCCGTGAGCACCTACAGCCTGCTCACGATCGGTGACGGTCTGGTCACGCAGATCCCGGCGCTGCTGATGGCGGTCTCCACCGGCATGATCGTGACCCGTTCCACAGCGGAGGCGGAGATGGGGACGGCGGCATCCGCCCAGCTCGGCCAATCCCGCAACGCGCTCATCATCGCCGGCTGCGCCGCGATCATCATGTCGCTCATCCCGCACATGCCGATGCTGCCGTTCGTCGCGATCGGCGCCCTCCTCCTCCTCATCGCCCAGCGCATCAAGGCGACCCAGAAGCGCGAGGAGGCGGCCGCCGCCGCGCAGAGCCCCTCCGCCGCCCCGGCCGACCAGCCCGAGGAACTCATCGAGAAGATGCGCGTGCATCCGCTCGAGATCCTCCTGGCCCCCGACATCATCGATCTGGTCACCGGCGGACCCGACGATCTGCTCGCGCGTGTGAAGGCCCTCCGACGCCGGATCGCCCTCGATCTCGGGCTCATCGCGCCGCCCGTCCGCACCCGCGACAGCATCGAGCTGCCGCAGGCGACCTACGTCATCCGCATCGCCGGTGTCGAGACCGGCCGCGGCACGGCGCCGGTGGGTTCCGTGCTCGCCCTCGGGCAGGGGCTGGACAGCCTCCCCGGCACCGCGACGCTCGACCCGGTCTTCGGGCTCGAAGGCAAGTGGATCCCGATGGAGATGCGCCACAGCGCCGAGTTCGCCGGTGCGACCGTGATCGACAGGGCGAGCGTGATCATCACGCACCTGTCCAGTGTGATCCACGCCCATGCCGCACGCCTGCTCAGCCGCGAAGACGTGCGCCAGCTCACGGACGCCCTCAAACAGGTCTCCCCCGCTGCCGTCGAGGAGCTCACGCCCGCGCTGATGTCCCTGGCCGAGGTCCAGCGCGTCCTGCAGGGCCTCCTCGCCGAACGGGTGCCGATCAACGACCTCAGCCGCATCTATGAGGCGCTCGCCCTGCGCGCCAGGGTCTCCACCGACCCCGAGGGCCTGATCGAAGCCGCACGGGCCGCGCTCGGCCCCGCGATCGCCGCCCGGTTCGCGGATGCCGGCACCCTGCGCGTGGTGATGATCAACCCGATGCTCGAACAGGCGATGCTCGAGAGCCTGCGCCCGGGCGACGACGGCAGCCAGATCGTGTTCGATCCACAGCGCATGGAGGCGGTGGTGGATTCCGTGAAGCAGGCCGTCGCCTCGGTGCACGAGGGCGGCGAGCCGGTGCTGGTGTGCGCACCGTCGCTGCGGCCGGCCGTGCGACGCCTCGTCTCGGCGCAGACGGACGGCCTCCCTGTGCTCTCGTACACCGAGGCGACCGCGGCCGCCCTCACGATCGAGACCGTCGGTGTCGTACGAGACATCCCCACGCCGTCGGTCGGCGTCGTCCCCGCAGCACTAGGCTGAACGAATGCTGGTTTTGACGAGGCGGATCGGTGAGAGCGTGCGCATCGACGGCGACATCGAGATCACGCTGCTCGAGATCAAGGGCGACAGCGTGCGGATCGGCGTGAAGGCACCGCGCGAGACGCGCATCCAGCGCACCGAGATCATCGAGGCGGTCGTCGCCGAGAACGTGTCCGCGGCCGCGGAGACCGATGCCGAGGCCGAAGGAGCGATCGCCGCCGCCCTCGCCCGCGGCCGGGAATCCCGCCCCGCCTAGCCGGACATCTCCTCAGGCCGACGTGAGATCCGCCGCGGTGGCGCGCTTCCACTGATCGCCGCCGGCATCCCGCGCCCTGACCGCTGCTCTGCCCGCCGCGGCGACGAGGGCGTCGTAGTCGTAACCGACGACCGAGGCGGTCGCCCAGCCGATGCTCGCCGAGGATCGGATCCCGGTGACCGCCGTCTCCCTGTCGATCACCGAGATGCGGGTCAGGATCCCCCGCAGGTGGTGCCGGACCGACTCGTCGCCACCGCGGATGACGACGATCGCGCGACCGTCGGCGACCCGATCGGCGTCGGCCGACGCGGGGAGCCCCTCCTGGATGTCGTGATGGAAACGGTCGACGATCATGGCGAACGCGGAACCCGTCGACGCCTCCCGGAGGTCGGCCGGATCGTCGAGCCGGATGTCGAGGACCGACCACGGCAGGTCGTTCTGCGCCTCGGCCTTGCGGAGCCGGCGACGGGCGCGGTCGGCGATGTCATCGGCGTCCCTCGTCTTCTGCTCCGAACGCACCAGCAGCACCAGGGTGAACGCCGCGCACGTGCTCACCACCACCGTGCCGACGGCATTCATACCGCGCAGTGCGCTCAACTGCGCCTCGGTGCCGGCGCCACCGGAGACCAGGGCGGACACGGCGCTCACGACCGCCACCACGACGAAGCCGCATGAAGCGAGGGCCAGCGGCAGCACGATGTCCCTGACGGCCGGCCTGTCCCGCAGCAGCTCGTAGGCCACCAGGCCTGCGAAGACGGCGCTCCCGAGGAAGACGAGCTGGAACGAGGGCAGATACCAGACGCTGCCGGCCGTGGCCACCAGGAGCGTGGGAGAGACCAGGATGAAGACGACGACCGGCCACCAGCGCGCTCGCCGACCGAGGTGCATCCGCAGGCCGATCCAGACCAGAGGTTCGAAGCAGAGCATCAACGCGGAAGCGGCCCCGCGCAACACCGGTTCTTCGGTCTGCTGGCCCGCGAGCCAGAGGTACGCCGCCAGCATCCCCAGGCCGAAGGCCGCTCCCCAGGTCACCGTCGCCCTGGACGGACGGGCGAGGGTGCACAGGCCCACGACCATCACCGTGAGCACGGTGACGACGGCCACCATGCTCGTCGTGATGTCGACGTTGACGGGGACGAGCGGGTTCATGTCTGCATCTCTTCCGGGGAACGCGGCGGGAAGCGGAGTGTCACCCGGGTGCCGACCCCGATCTCGCTGGAGACGTCGATGCTGCCCTCATGCGCGGCGACGATCTCGCGCACGATCCCCATTCCCAGTCCCGTGCCGCTGATGCCGGCACGCACGGCGCTCTCGGTCCGGAAGTAGGGCTCGAACACACGCGACAGATCCTCCGGGGTCATCCCGAAACCGTCGTCGACGATCGTGACCTCCGCCTGACCCGTCGTGGCCGCCCCGAGACCGATATCGATGCGCCCTCCCGCAGGGGTGTACTTGGCCGCGTTGCTGAGGAGGTTGTCGAGCACCTGCCGCAGCCGGAAGGGATCGCCCGAGATCACCAGGCGTGCGGCGCCGCCGATCCCGAGTTCCTGTCTGTTGCCGGCGATGACGGGTGCGTACGAGGCGGCCGCAGCCTCGACCACCTCGCGCAGATCGACCGGCGCGAACGGCTCCTGCGCGGAGCGGCTCGTCTGCTGCAGGATGCTCGAGACCAGGTCCTGCATCCGCTCACCCGCGTGCGCGATGATCTCGAGCTGCGCCGGCACGCGTCCCGGCAGGTCGTCGCGCTCGCGGAGCAGGTCGACGTGACCGAGGATCGCGGTGAGCGGATTGCGCAGTTCATGGGAGACGACCGCATTGAAGGTGCGTCGTTCCTCGTCGACTTCGAGCAGCGCCGTCACGTCGTCGATCACGACGAGCGTGATGTCCTCGCCCTCTCCCGCGGTGGCCATCGGCTGTGTGCTCACCTCGAGCGCACGCCACTGTCCCGTGCCGTCGAACAGCCACACCCGCTCCGCCTGCAGCCGCTCGCCACCTGCGGCTCGGGCGAGCGAGGTGCGCGATGGCGGAAGCGCCGTGCCACGCCGCGCGTCGTACTCGACCGCGGCCGAGGGCAGAGCAGCACCGAAGCGATCACGACCGTAGAGCGTGCGGTAGGCGTCGTTCATCTGCAGGACGCGCCCACCGGTCGTCACGACCACGAGCGCCACGCTCAGCGCGTCGACGATCTGCGTGACGCGTCGCTGGTTCGCCTCCGCCCGCTCGGCGGCGCGGTTGACCTGCTCGGAGCGTCGCTGCAGGAGGCGGCGCGCGGCGCGGGAGCGCTGTGCGCCGATGCGGACCGTCACCCCGAGGAAGCCCAGAGTGATCACGAGGGTGAGCAGCCGCAGCAGGATGTCGGCCGGGGTGCCGCTCTGATCGGCGAACAGCACGAGTGTGGCGCTGATGAAGGCGATGCCTCCGAGCACCCAGGGCATCGTGAAGTAGCTGGCCAGCCACACGACGGGAAAGACCCAGAGGAACCCGAGGCGGAGGTCGGGCGCGTTGGTCGTGAAGCCCACGGCGAGCGCGTCCAGGAGCGGCACGACGGTCGCGGCGGTGCGCGGGAGCCGGTGCCACGGCAGCGCCAGGGTCATGAGCGTGGTGACGATCACGAGACCGACGCCGGCGACCACCAGTGGATTGGCGAAGGTCTGCGGCTTGAACGCGGTGATCATCACGACGATCGCCACGATGCTCCCGGTGAAGACGAGTTGCCAGCGCCAGATAGACACAGTGCGGACCATCAGCGCTCACCCTCCCCCTCGAACCTCAGCTTTGCCGCAAGATTACTCAAAGATCGATGCAGCCCGCTCTTCAGGCGGCCTCGCACCCCTAGCATTCTGAGTGGGGGCCGATACTGCGACTGGGGAACAACGCAGACGCTGGGGCCACGCGAGTGGGGATTCGCAGGCAACCGGGGCCGTGGTTGGGGAACCACGGCCCCGCCCCGCGGCATTCACGGACCATCGGCCGGCGTGAGGCGATAGCCGACGCCACGCACCGTCTCGATGTAGCGCGGCCGCGTCGTGCTGTCGCCGAGCTTGCGCCGCAGATTGGCGATATGGGTCTCTATCGCCCGTTTGTCCGGCTCGCTCACGTACTCGTTCGAGCCCTCGGGTGCCCCGCGCAGCCCACGCGCGAGATCGGCTTTGCTGCGCACGCGGAGCCCGGCCTCGAGCAGCATCGCGAGCAGGTCGAACTCGGTCGGCGTGAGGTCGATGCGCCGCTGCCCGATCAGGACCATCCGCGTGTCGAGGTCGAGGCTGAGATCCCGGTGGACACGGCCCCGCCAGGTGAGGACGGTGGCACCGTCGGCCGCCGGGTCGGGCTCGACCGCCGCTCGTCCGGTGTCCGGGAGCCGGGGAAGCAGGGAGCGGGGTTCGGAAGGGCGGGGGTCCGAGGGACGGGGATCGGCGACGCGGGGGCGCCGCAGCAGCGCCTCGATGCGCGCACGCAGCTCGCGCGGACGGAACGGCTTCACCAGATACTCGTCTGCGCCGGACGTGAGACCGAGGACCACGTCGGACTCCTCGGAGAGCGCGGAGAGCATGATGATGAAGGTGTCGCTGATCCGCCGGATGCGTCGTGCGACCTCGAAGCCGTCGATGCCGGGGAGATTGATGTCGAGCGTCGTGATCACCGGGTGGTGCTGCTCGATGGCCGCGAGCCCCTCCAACCCGGAACCGGTGAGGATCGTCTCGAAACCGGCGGCGAGGAACACCTCGTCCAGGAGGGATCGCACGTCGGGGTCGTCCTCGACGATCACGGCGACGAGAGCGCGATCCACGGTCGGGGTCATGCGATGCTCTCTCGCACGATCGTGACGATCCTCGGCGCGTCGGCGTCGAGCTCCGACGGGTCCAGATCGGAGGATCCGACCGGGCGCTCCACCTCGACATCCCACCACGAGTCGGCCAGCTCCTCGGCCATACCGCGTCCCCACTCCACCACGACGACCGATCGCTCGAGGTCGAGATCGAGGTCGTCGAGCTCCGCGGCGGAACCGAGCCGGTAGGCGTCGACATGCACGAGTGGCGCACCGCCGACCAGCGAGGGATGCGTGCGAGCTATGACGAAGGTCGGACTCTGCACGGGACCGCGCACTCCGAGCCCCTCGGCGAGGCCGCGGGTGAACGTGGTCTTCCCCGCGCCGAGCGGGCCCGTCAGCACGAGCAGGTCGCCGGCTTCCAGCTGTTCCCCGATCCGCACGCCCAACTGCTCCATCGCGTCGGCGGTCGCGATCTCTCGTCGACCGAGGAACGCAGGGTCCACGCTCACGAGGTCCGCCGGGGCACGCGCGGACCGATGCGGGTGACGATCTCGTAGTTGATGGTGTCGGCGGCATCCGCCCAGTCCGTCGCGGACGGTACGCCGAGGGTGGGATCGCCGAACAGGACCACCTCATCGCCGATCGAGACCGGAGCGTCGCCGACGTCGACGACGAACTGATCCATCGCGATGCGTCCCACATTCACGAACCGGCGTCCACCGATCGAGACCGGGAGCTTTCCCGATGCGTTCCGCGGCACCCCGTCCGCGTATCCGAGAGGCACCAGGACCAACGTCGTGTCGCGATCGGTGCGATGGTCGTAGCCGTAGGAGACGCCGGTTCCGGCGGGCACCCTGCGGACGGCGGCGATCGCGCCGCGGAGCGTCATCGCCGGGCGCAGACCGAGCTGCGCGGAGCTGCGGTCGTCGAACGGCGAGAGGCCGAAGAGTCCGACGCCGATGCGCACCGCGTCGAGGCGCATCTCCGGCAGGTCGATGGCGGCGGCCGTCGCAGCGATGTGCCGGATCTCGGGGCGGATGCCGAAAGCCGCCGCCGCGGCGACGCCTTCCTCGAACTTCGCGAGCGCGGCTCTGTCGTCGTCGGCCGACGTGTTGGAGAGGTGGCTGAACAGCCCGACGATGCGCAGGCGTCCGATGCGCTCGAGGCGCGCGGCCTCGGCCAGCACGCGGCCCCAGTCGGCGGGGGCGATGCCGTTGCGCGACAGCCCCGTCTCGAACTTCAGGTGCACGCCGACCGGACGGTCGACGGCGGCGGCAGCTCCGGCCGCCTCGAGCTGGTCGAACGACGAGATCCCCACCTCGATGTCCTGCGCGGCGGCGTGCTCGAATCGTTCCCCCGGCGCGTGCAGCCACGCCATGATCGGTGCACGCACGCCCTGTCGGCGCAGTTCGAGCGCCTCGGGGATCTCGGCGACGCCGACGCGGGTGGCGCCGGCGGAGAGCGCCGCGACGGCTGCCGCTGCTGCGCCATGGCCGTAGGCATTGGCCTTCACGATGGCGATCACCTCGACCCCGGTGAGTCGGCGGAAGTGCCGCACGTTGTCGGCGATCGCGTCGAGATCGATGGTCGCTTCGCGGAACGGGACGGTCACAGCGGTGCTCCTTCGGCGACGACGAACGCCGCGGCGAGACCGGCGTCGTGGGTGAGTGTCAGATGCAACGTCAGGATGCCGCGTTCCTCGACGACGGCGGCCGTCGAGCCGGAGAGCACGAAGTGCGGGCGACCCGACGGCTCCGACGCGATCTCGATCTCGGTCCAGTGCACGCCGTCCGAGCCACCGAGCGCCTTGATCAGCGCCTCCTTGGCCGCGTAGCGGGCGGCGAGGGAGGGAAGGCGGAGGGTGCGCTCCGACGGGGCGAAGAGCCGTTCGCGCAATCGCGGCGTCCGTGCCATCGTCCGCTCGAATCGCGGGATGTCCACGAGGTCGATGCCGGTACCGATGATCACTCGTTCAGCCTACCCAGCCTGCTTCCGGTCGAGATCGCCCAAATGGCTCCGTTTCCGTGGAAACGAAGCCATTCGGGTACCTCGAAGAAGCTCTACTCGACCGTGACGGACTTGGCGAGGTTGCGCGGCTGGTCGACGTCGAGGCCCTTCGCCGTGGCCAGCGCCATCGCGAAGATCTGCAGCGGCACGACCGCGAGCAGCGGCTCGAACATCGCTCCGGCGAGCGGGATGTGGATGACCTCGTCGGCGAACGGCAGCACGGCGGCGTCGCCTTCCTCGGCGATCACGATCACCCGGGCACCGCGCGCGCGGATCTCCTGGATGTTCGAGACGACCTTGGAGTGCACGAGTGCGGAGTGACGCGGGGAGGGAACCAGCACGAACACCGGCTGCCCGGGCTCGATCAGTGCGATCGGTCCGTGCTTGAGCTCGCCGGCGGCGAAGCCCTCGGCGTGGATGTAGGAGATCTCCTTGAGCTTGAGAGCACCTTCGAGGGCGATCGGGTACCCGACGTGGCGGCCCAGGAACAGCACCGAACGGGTGTCTGCCATCCACCTGGCGAGCTGGGTGACGTGCTCCTGCTCGCGCTCGAGCACCTGGGCGATCTTCTCCGGAAGAGCGGCGAGCTCGGCGACGTCGACCGAGGCGTCGGCGACGGCGCCGCGCACCCGGCCCATGTGCAGGCCCAGCAGCAGGAGCGCGGTGATCTGCGCGGAGAACGCTTTGGTCGAGGCCACGGCGACCTCGGGGCCGGCATGGGTGTACACAACGGCATCCGACTCGCGTGGGATCGTGGCGCCCTGCGTGTTGCAGATCGACAGGGTGCGCGCACCGCGTTCCCTGGCGTACTTCACGGCCATCAGGGTGTCCATGGTCTCGCCCGACTGGCTGATCGACACGACGAGGGTGTCGGCGCCGATCACGGGGTCGCGGTAGCGGAACTCGTGGGCGAGCTCGACGTCGACGGCCACACGTGCCCACTGCTCGATCGCGTACTTGCCCACCAACGCCGCGTAGGACGCGGTGCCACAGGCGGTGATGATGACGCGGTTGATGCCCACGAAGAGCTCGTCCAGTCCGTCGAGCTCGGGGATGACGACCTGACCGTCGTGGATGCGTCCGCGCAGGGTGTTGGCGACGGCCTCGGGCTGTTCTGCGACCTCCTTGGCCATGAAGCTCGACCATCCGCCCTTCTCGGCGGCGGCGGCATCCCAGGACACGTCGAACGGCTCTGGCTCGACGGGCGTGCCGGCGAAGTCCATCACGGTGACCGCGTCGGGGGTGATCGAGACGATCTGGTCCTGGCCGATCGCGAGCGCCTTGCGCGTGTGCTCGATGAATGCGGCGACGTCGGAGCCGAGGAAGTTCTCACCCTCGCCGAGTCCGATCACGAGCGGGGAGTTGCGGCGAGCGCCGACCACGAGACCGGGGTGGTCCTGGTGCATCGCCAGCAGCGTGAATGCGCCTTCGAGGCGGTTCACGACGCTGCGGAAGGCCAGCTGCAGGTCCCCGCCGTTGCCCGCGTACTCCCGTCCGAGGAGTGCCGCGGCGACCTCGGTGTCGGTCTCGCTGCGGAACACCACGCCGTCGGCGAGGAGCTCGTCGCGCAGCGCGGAGAAGTTCTCGATGATGCCGTTGTGGATGACCGCGAGCCTGTCGTCATCGGCGAGGTGCGGGTGGGCGTTGCCGTCCGTCGGACCGCCGTGCGTCGCCCATCGGGTGTGCCCGATGCCGGTCGAGCCGTCGGGGAGGGGCGCATCGGCGAGTGATTCGCGCAGCACGGCGAGCTTTCCGGCCTTCTTGCGCATACCGAGCGATCCGTCGCCGTCGATGACAGCGACCCCGGCCGAGTCGTATCCGCGGTACTCCAGGCGAGCGAGGCCTGCGAGAAGGATGTCCTGGCTGGGGCGCGGGCCCACGTATCCGACGATTCCACACATGCGATCAAGAGTAAGGCGAGATTTTTGCGAGTCGTCCGTACATTCTTTCGCCCCGTCGGGGGCGCGCGCGATGTCAGAGCTTGCGCAGCAGCACCGTCTCGACATCGTGGTCGGCACCCTTGCGCAGCACCAGGCGCGCACGGTGCCTGGTGGGCATCACGTTCTCGACGAGGTTGGGCATGTTGATCTCGTTCCAGTAGCCGAGGGCCGTCGTGATCGCCTCGTCGTCCGTGAGGTGCGCGAACACGTTGAAGTAGGACGAGGGGTTGCTGAAGGCCGCCTGCCGGAGCGCGAGAAAGCGGTCGACGTACCACTTCTCGATATGCGACGTATCGGCGTCGACGAAGATCGAGAAGTCGAACAGGTCGCTCACGGCGACGTCGTTCGGCGCCGGCGGCGGCTGCAGCACGTTCAGACCCTCGACGATGACGACGTCGGGGCGACGCACCACGACGTTCGCGTCCGGCACGATGTCGTAGCGCATGTGCGAGTAGAACGGGGCGCGCACCTCGGTGGCACCGCTCTTGACCTCGGTGAGGAACTCGATCAGCGCGCGGCGGTCGTACGACTCGGGGAAACCCTTGCGGTCCATGATCCCGCGGCGCTCGAGCTCGGCGTTCGGGTACAGGAAGCCATCCGTGGTGACCAGCTCCACCCGGGGCGTCCCCGGCCAACGGCTCATGAGCTCGCGCAGCAGACGGGCGATGGTCGACTTGCCCACCGCCACGGAACCGGCCACGCCCACGACGAACGGCGTCGTGGTGTCGTCCTCCTGGAGGAAAGAGGAGGTCGCCGCCCCCAGCCGCTTCGTCGCCGTGGCGTACAGGCTCAGCAGGCGGCTCAGAGGCAGGTACACCTCGCGCACCTCGGTGAGCGAGAGACGGTCCCCGATTCCGCGGAGCTCGACGACCTCGGTCTCGGTGAGCGGCTGGTCGAGCCCGGCCGCGAGCCGCGCCCATTCCGCGCGTCCGATCTCCCGATAGGGCGACAGCGGCAGTGTGGGGTCGGCGGTGGTCACGGAGTACATCGTATCCGGGGGGCGAGTAGTCTCTTCCCGTGCGCCTGGGAGTCCTCGACATCGGATCCAACACCGTCCACATGCTCGCGGCCGACGTCCGTCCCGGTGGACGGCCGCTCGCGACGACGAGCGACAGGACGGTGCTGCGCCTCATGCGCTATCTCACCCCCGATGGCTCCATCTCAGAGGAGGGCGTCGCCGCCCTCGAGGAAGCGGTCGCGCAGGCACGGCGCGTCGCCGAGAACGAGCGTGTGGACGCACTGCTGGCCACCGCGACGAGCGCGGTTCGCGACGCACGCAATGGCAGCGAGGTCATCGCCCGTATCGAAGCGGCCCTCGGCCAGACGCTGCAGGTGCTCGACGGTGAGACCGAGGCCGAGCTGACGTTCCTCGCGGTGCGGCGCTGGTTCGGCTGGTCGGCCGGTCAGATCCTGCTCCTCGACATCGGCGGCGGCTCGCTGGAGATCGCCGCCGGCGCGGAGGAGATGCCGGACGCGGCCGCGTCCGTTCCGCTCGGCGCCGGACGCATGACGGTGCAGTTCCTGCCGCACGATCCTCCGGGCGAGACCGATGTGGAGCGGCTGCGCGCGCACGCGACGACGACCTTGGCCGATGTGCTGCCGCGGTTCGTCGCCCTCCCCCGCCCCGACCACGTCGTCGGATCGTCGAAGGCGATCCGCTCCCTTGCCCGCTTGGTCGGGTACCCGGTACCGGGATGGTCGGGAAGCGAGCGGATGCTGCTCCCCCGCGCCTCCCTCGGGTCGTGGATCCCGCGCCTCGCGCGCCTTCCCGCCTCCGCACGTCAGGAGCTGCCGGGCATCACTCCAGACCGGACGTTCCAGATCGTGGCCGCCGCGGTCTCTCTCCATACGGCGATGACGGCCCTCGACGTCGACGAGCTCGAAGTGTCGCCATGGGCTCTGCGCGAAGGCGTGCTGCTGAGGTACATCGAACAGCTCAACTGGTCCGCCCCTCGAACCTGAGCGGAGGATGACGCGGCGTGAACACGCCCTGTTGCCGCCTACCTCCCTGCCGGTATCCTCTGACGAAGCGAGCACCTCTCCCGCGGTCGCGGACCGAGGACGGGAGGCACGAGCCCGGCGAGCACCGACCTCATCGTTCGGCGCCGCCCATCGATCATCGGCGTCGGGGGGTGCTGAGTGAGTCCGGGAGAGGCGTTGGTCATCGGTTCGGCCGAACTGATGTCGCACGGTGTACGCGCAGTCGACGTTCCGGCGACGATCCGCGCGACGCGACGGACGCCCGGGCCGGTGATCCTGCTGTCGATGCAGGGCACGGCCACCGAGCTGGCGATCGACACCCCCACCGCGCACCCGGACCACGCCGTCTTCGCCTTCGTGGAGGCGGAGGGAATCTCGGCGAAGGAGCAGCACGGCCCGTGGATGCCGATCGGCAACGGGCTCGTGATCGCCCCACCCGGGATCGACCAGCGCGTCCGGTGTGCCGGCGCCTGGCGCATCACCGCCGCCTATGTTCCCCGCGCCGCGCTCGGGGCGTTCGTCGCGACGCTGCCCGCCACCAGTCGGGTCCTCGAGGAGCGGCGCCCGTTGGATCGCGCCATGCAGGCGTTCGTCGAGCAGGTCCTCACCGTCGACGACGACGCGACGGCGATCGAACGATATGCCATGGAGCATCTGATCGTGGAGATGAGCGGAGCGATCCTGCTCGACCGCGTCGACACGGCGTCCCCACAACGCTCTCCTCATGCCGCGCTGCGCGACCGCGCCATCGCCGTGATCGCGCAGCAGTGCGGAGACCCGGCGCTGAATCCCGACCTCGTCGCCCGCGAGGTGCAGGTCTCCCTCCGCCAGCTCCAGCTGGTCTTCGCCGAGGTGGAGAACAGCGTGGCCGGCGAGATCAGACACCAGCGCGCACGCCTCGCCCGATCGATTCTCCTCGACAGCGGCTTCGACGCGCTGAGCATCGAGCAGGTCTCGCAGCGCTCCGGCTTCCATTCCCCCATCAGCCTCCGTCGCGCGCTCCAGGAGGACTACGGCACCACACCGCGGGCACTGCGCGCCCACCGCGGCACGGGATCTCAGAGCGAAACGGGATCATCGAGCGGCGAACGCGAGACGGCCGATCGCTGAGATCAGCGATCGGCCGTCGTGCGAATCAGGTCGGATCAGAGCGACAGTCGCTCTTGGACCACCTCTGCGAGGCGTCCGGCGTAGGCGTGCACCGATTCCGCATCGGCCGCCTCCACCATCACGCGCACCAACGGCTCGGTGCCGGATTTGCGCAGCAGCACCCGTCCGGAGTCGCCGAGTTCGGACTCGATGTCGCGGACGGCTTGCTGCACGACCTCGTCGTCGGAGACGCGATCCTTGTCCACGTCACGCACATTGATGAGAACCTGCGGGTAGACCGTCATCACCGAGGCGAGCTCGGCGATCGACTTCTTCTGCCGCGCCATCTCGGCCACCAGGTGGAGACCCGTGAGGATTCCGTCACCGGTGGTGGCGTACTCGCTCATGATCACGTGACCGGACTGCTCACCGCCGAGGGCATACCCGCCCTCGTTCATGTCCTCGAGCACGTAACGGTCCCCGACTGCCGTCTGACGCACGGTGATCCCGTGCTCGCGCATGGCGACATGCAGACCGAGGTTGCTCATCACCGTCGCCACGAGCGTGTCGTCGGTGAGGTGGCCGCGCTCCTTCATCGACACCGCGAGGATGGCCATGATCTGGTCGCCGTCGATGTGATTGCCCTCGGCGTCCACGGCGAGGCAGCGGTCGGCGTCGCCGTCGTGAGCGATTCCGATGTCGGCCCCCAGACGCACGACCGCCTCGGCGAGGTTGTCGAGGTGAGTCGAGCCGACGCCGTCGTTGATGTTCCAGCCATCGGGGTCCGCACCGATCACGGTGACCTCTGCTCCGGCATCCCGGAACGTCTCCGGCGAGACACCGGAGGCTGCGCCATGGGCGCAATCCAGCACGACGTGAATGCCGTCCAGTCGATTCGGGAGCGATCCGAGGAGGTGCACGACGTAACGGTCCTCGGCGTCGGAGAACCGGTCGATGCGCCCGACACCGGCGCCGGTCGGCCGCAGCTTGTCGCCGGTCAGCGCCTCTTCGATGCGCAGCTCGACCACGTCGGGGAGCTTGTGCCCTCCGCGGGCGAAGATCTTGATGCCGTTGTCCGGCGCAGCGTTGTGAGACGCCGAGATCATCACGCCGAAATCGGCGTCACGGTCGGCGACGAGGAATGCGAGAGCAGGCGTCGGGATGACTCCCGCCTCGAGCACATCCACTCCGGAAGAGGCGAGACCCGCAGCCACGGCTGCGGCGATGAAATGTCCGGAGACCCTGGGGTCCCGGGCGACCACTGCGGTGAGTCGCTTACCTTCGGCTTTGCGAGCCTCCGCAGTACGGCCCTGGCCCAGGACGACAGCAGTCGCCTGGGCCAGGGTGAGCGCCAGGTCGGCGGTGAGGACGCCATTGGCGAGTCCTCGCACACCGTCCGTGCCAAAGATCGGCATCGGAGCAGTTGACCTTAACGCTTCGAGTACTGAGGCGCCTTACGGGCCTTCTTGAGTCCAGCCTTCTTGCGCTCCTTGACGCGGGCGTCGCGCGAGAGGAAGCCGGCCTTCTTCAGGGTCGGACGGTTGTTCTCCTCGTCGATGCCGTTCAGCGAACGGGCGATTCCGAGGCGAAGCGCACCGGCCTGACCCGAGGGGCCTCCGCCGGAGATGCGTGCGATGACGTCGTACGCACCGGCGAGGTTCAGCACGGTGAACGGGTCGTTGATCAGCTGCTGGTGCAGCTTGTTCGGGAAGTAGTCCTCGATCGTGCGGCCGTTGACCGTGATCGTGCCCGAGCCGGGGACGATGCGCACGCGGGCGATGGCCTGCTTGCGACGGCCGACAGCGGCACCCGGGACGCTGAGGACGGGGCGGGGAGCCGCCTCGACCACGTCGGTCTCGGGAGTCGACGTCGAGAAGTTCTGGGGGGTTTCGGTGGTGTCCTGGATGTCAGCCACGAGTATGTCCTTAAGTCTTTACGGCGCTTACTGGGCGACCTGGTCGAGGGTGTACGGCGTCGGCTGCTGCGCGGCGTGCGGGTGCTCGGCACCGACATACACCTTGAGCTTGGACAGCTGCTGGCGGCCGATGCTGTTCTTGGGGAGCATGCCACGGATGGCCTTCTCGACAGCGCGGACCGGGTTCTTCTCGAGGAGCTCGGCGTAGGTGACCGACTTCAGGCCGCCCGGGTAACCGGAGTGGCGGTAGGCCATCTTCTTCTGGAGCTTCTGACCCGTGAGCGCGACCTTCTCCGCGTTCACGATGATGACGAAGTCACCCGAGTCGATGTGGTTGGCGAAGGTCGGCTTGTGCTTGCCACGCAGGAGCGTTGCGGCGTGCGAGGCGAGACGGCCGAGAACGACGTCAGTGGCGTCGATGACGACCCAATCGCGCTGGACTTCGCCAGCCTTGGGGGTGTAAGTGCGCGTCACGATAGTGCTGCTTTCTTGTGTCGAACGGAGAAGTTCGTGAATCCCACTCCGGGGTGGTTCTTCCCGACAGGGAGGAACACGCCAGTGGAGGGCTCACGTTCGGACGATGCCCTTTCTCCGCGGACGGGGAAAGGCACCAAAGAGAAATCATACGCCACGCCGTGCGTATGCCCAAACCCTGGCCTCAGTCGGGCTTGACCGTGACGAGGATGGGACGGTGATCGCTCGCGCCCTGCGGGAGAGTCGTGATGCGTTCGATCTCGAAGCCGGTCGACGTGGCGAAGTCGTAGTGCCCCCGGAACACGCGGTAGCGCGTGTATGTGTGATCGTCGCTGAGCGACAGCGCATACCCGTGGTCTCGAACGGCCTGACCGAGGTTCTCCTTGAAGATCGGATAGTTGTAGTCCCCGACCATCAGCTGCGGCAGTCCCTCGCCGAGCGCAGCGAGCTCGGTGAGGGCGGCGCGGATCTGGTGACGTCGCAACGAGTTCAACGCGGTCAGCGGCGCGGCATGGAAGGAGGCGACGATGAAGTCCTGGCCATCGTCGATGTCGCGCAACCGTGCGCCGAGGACGCGCTCGTGCGCCGGCTTCGCGATGCGGTCGTGCAACGACTTCTTGAGGCCGAGCATGCGGATGGCCTGCAGATGGAATGTGCTCGCTCGATAGAAGAGCGCGAGCCCGAGACGATTGCCCTGCGTGGCGTCAGCCAGCACGAGGTCGCCGATCTGCGCGGGCAGCTCCGGAACATCGCACTCCTGCAGGCAGAGGACATCGGGGTCGTGCGCGCGCACGAGCGCGGCGAGTTCGCCGGCTGCCCGGTGCTTCTGGAGGTTGTACGAGATGACCTTCATGATCGTTCCCACGCTACTCCCGACCGCTGTGCGTGGGCTCCGCGCAGCCGCCCGACGGCGTGTCCGCGAGGCGATCGGTACCGGCGCCCGCGCCGATGAGGGCGTCGCGGGCCGCACCGTCACCGATCGCTGCGGGGATGGGGAGTTGTCCCCATCGACGGTGGTGTCGGGCTCCCCGTAGGGTGGGTGTTGTTCGGGCCGGAGGGGTCCGGTTCTCTCGATTTGCGGAGGTGTGGACGATGGCCGATTTCGGTGCGTCTTATGCGGAGATGGAGCAGGTGGCGTCGTCGCTGTCGCAGGCTCGTGATGACATTCAGGGGCAGTTGGACACGTTGAAGGGTCAGGTGGACACTCTTCTGGGTGAGGACTTCAAGACGCAGCATGCGTCGGGGAAGTTCGGTGAGGGGTACACGGAGTTGACGACGGGTCTGAAGACCGCGGTCGACGGCATCAACGACATGTCCGAGTCGCTGCTGGGCATGATGCGGGCGATCCAGGACCTGGACCAGCAGCTCGCCGGCAGCTGACACACAGTCTCGAGGAGGGGTCGACGGTTCGCCGTCGGCCCCTTCTTCGTGCCCTCGGGGCCGGGGGCGCTCGGACGGGCTCTCAGCGGGTAGAGGTGTGCACGGCGGCCGCGTCGGCCAGGTGCCGCGCGTCATGATTCAGCACCTTCACGATGATGCCGTGCTTGCGCAGTTCGGCCACGGTGCGGGCACCTTCGTCCGCGTCGAGGCCGAGAGCCTTGATGTTCACGACGACCACCACGTCGCCGATGCGCAGGGTCGAGATGAGGCGCGCGAGGCGGTCGTTCCAGCTCTCCAGGATGTCGGGCGCCGGGTGACGGAATCCTTCGATCGGCACACCGAAACGGGTGAGATCTTCGCGCTGCTCGACTACTGACGGCAGACCTTCGCGGGCGACGACGAGACCGACCAGGCGTGAACCGTCGGGGCGGGCGGTCCAGAAGTTGCGGTTCTGCTGCAACTCGGTGAAGCACTTCGGGCAGGACGCCGCATCGTGCGGCAGGTGCAGGGGACTCGTCAGAGCCTCTTCGACCGATGCCGTGGTCTTCGTGGGATCAACCGTCTCGCTCATCGCGCACCTCCGGCATCCATTCTGCCCTGTCGGCGTGCGTCGCGGTGACCGCATTCACAAGAGGCCGAGGCTCTGCACCGTCTCGCGTTCCTGCTGCAGTTCGGCCACCGAGGCATCGATCCGGGTGCGTGCCCACTCGCTCAACTCGAGTCCCTCCACGACGTGCCACTCACCGTCGATCGACCGCACCGGGAAGGACGAGATCAGGCCCTCCGGAACGCCGTATTCGCCGTGGGAGACGACGCCGGCCGACGTCCAATCGTCGGTGCCCCGCACCCAGTCGCGCACGTGGTCGATGGTCGCACTCGCCGCCGATGCCACCGACGAGGAGCCCCGCACCTCGATGATCTCCGCCCCACGCTTCGCCACGCGGGGGATGAACGTCTGGTCGAGCCAGGCGGGAACATCGCCCACGATCTGCTCGAGCGCCTCTCCCACCGGCCGGCCGCCCACGGTCGCGTGGGAGATGTCCGGGAACTGGGTCGCCGAGTGGTTGCCCCAGATGGGCACGCGGCGAACCGTGTGCACCGGAGCACCCAGCGTCAGTGCGAGCTGAGCCCGCGCGCGGTTCTCGTCGAGCCGTGTCAGGGCGGTGAAGCGCTCGGCGGGCACGCCATCGGCCGAGGCGGCGGCGATCAGCGCGTTCGTGTTGGCGGGGTTGCCGACCACGGTGACGCGCACGCCGGATGCGGCATTCGCCGCGATGGCCGCACCCTGCGGTCCGAAGATGCCGCCGTTGGCCGCGAGCAGGTCGCCGCGCTCCATGCCGGGCCCGCGCGGACGTGCACCGACGAGCAGGGCGAGGTCGCAGCCGTCGAATCCCACTGCAGCGTCATCCGTCACCTCGACGTGCTCGAGCAGTCCGAACGCCCCGTCCTGCAACTCGAGCGCCGCACCCTCCGCGGCACCGAGCCCCTGCGGGATCTCCAGCAGCCGCAGACGCACCTTCTCATCCGGGCCGAGCAGGTCGCCCGCCGCGATGCGGAACAGCAGTGCGTAGCCGATCTGTCCGCCGGCTCCGGTGATGGTGATCGTGGTCGTCATGCCCCGAGCCTACGTCCGTTCGATGGGCCTCCGCTCGGAGTACCCTCGTCCCATGACCTTCAATCCCGATGCCGACATCTCCGGCAACACCACGCGTCGTCGCGGGCGCACGGCAGCGATCGCCGGTGGCGCGGGCGTGGGCGTGCTCGGCATCATCGCGCTCATCGCCGGGCCTCTGCTCGGCATCGACCTGACCGGGTTGCTGGGTGGCGGAGCGCCGAGCGGAGGCAGCGAACCAGCTGGCGGATCGGTCATCGAGAACTGCAAGACCGGTGCGGATGCCAACGCCGATGTCGACTGCCGCATGGCGGGTGCGCAGCTCGCGCTCGACGAGTTCTGGGCGGACAATGTCGAGGGCTATCGCAAGCCGCAGATGATCGTCGTCGACGGATCGACGCCGACACAGTGCGGTACGGCGTCGAACGCCGTGGGGCCGTTCTACTGCCCCCCGGAGGAAGGGGTGTACGTCGACCCGACGTTCTTCCAACTCATGCAACAGCAGTTCGGGGCCTCCGCCGGCAATCTCGCGCAGCTGTACATCGTGGGGCACGAGTGGGGTCACCACATCCAGAACATCACGGGCGATATGGATGCCTACCCGAACAACGGCACGGGTCCGGGAAGCAACGGGGTGCGGATCGAGCTGCAGGCCGACTGCTACGCCGGGGTCTGGCTCGGTCGCATGACCGAGCAGAAGGATGTCGACGGCGATCCGTACCTGCTGAAGCCCACCGAACCGCAGATCGAGGACGCTCTGAACGCGGCAGAGGCCGTCGGCGACGACCACATCCAGGAGCAGTCCGGGTTCTCGAATCCGGAGACCTGGACGCACGGATCCAGCGAGCAGCGACAGCGCTGGTTCGCCGAGGGCTATCAGAACGGGCTGGGCGTCTGCGCGCAGGTGCTGACGCTTCCCGCCGATCAGTTGGACCCGTGATGCCGGGTGGGTCGGCGAACGTCCGCTACCGTTGACGAAGTAGTCAGCACGACCGGCTGGGGGGCCGATGATGAAGAAGACGGATGCACTGTATCCACCGATCGAACCGTACGAGACAGGGGAACTCCTCGTCGGTGACGGCCACCGGGTCTACTGGGAGGTCAGCGGTAACCCCGAGGGCAAGCCGGTGGTGTTCCTCCACGGCGGTCCCGGCAGCGGGACGTCGCCGTGGCAGCGGCGGTTCTTCGATCCGAAGCGCTACCGCATCGTGTTGCTGGACCAGCGCGGCTGTGGGCGCAGCACCCCGCATGCGAGTGCACCCGACGCCGACTTCCGTCACATCACGACGGCCCATCTGATCGCCGACATCGAACTTCTGCGCAAGAATCTCGGCGTCGCGAAGTGGCAGGTGTTCGGCGGATCGTGGGGCAGCGCACTGGCGCTCGCCTACGCGCAGGCGCACCCGGAAGCCGTGACCGAGCTGGTGCTCCGAGGCATCTTCACCCTGCGTCGAGTCGAACTGGAGTGGTTCTACGAGGGTGGTGCCGCGGCGCTGTTCCCCGATCTCTGGGAGAGATTCCTCGCGCCGATCCCCGTGCTGGAGCGCTCGCACATGATCGAGGCGTATCACCGTCGACTGTTCGACCCCGATCCCGCCGTGCACGTGCCGGCGGCGGTCGCCTGGTCCACCTGGGAGGCATCGACCGTCACGCTGACTCCGGATGCCGCGCAGATCGAGGCGATGTCGGATCCGGCGAAGGCCACGGCGTTCGCCCGCATCGAGAACCATTTCTTCGTCAATCGCGGCTGGTGGGAGGAAGGGCAGCTGATCGCCGGTGTCGACGTCATCCGTCATATCCCGACGGTCATCGTGCAGGGACGACATGATGTCGCGACACCGATGATGACCGCATGGGATCTGCACCGCGCCTGGCCCGAGGCGGAGTTCGTCGTGGTCGACGATGCCGGTCACGCGGCCACAGAGCCCGGCACGCAGAAGGCGCTCCGAGCAGCGACCGATCGGTTCGCGCGATCGACGCGTTGACCGTCAGGCCTGCAGCGCCTTCGTCAGCGTCTTCACGAGCCCGGTGATGCTGCCGTCCACCCGGTAGCGGGTCAGCCCTTCGCTGACGGCCGCCCCGGTGCGCGCGGAGACGAACCAGGGCGGCTTCGGCAGGATCGTGAATCGTCCACCGCCGTTCGCGATCGGCAGCGACCGGGGGAACGGGCGGAAAGGGCCGCGCAGCACCGAGCGTTCGACGCCGTCGAGCAGGAGGGCGTTGTGCACCACACCGATGCCGCTGCCGACGTCGCCGATCGTTCCACCAGGGAACGCGCCCCACGTGAGGGTGGGGGTGATGAAGGCGAACGCCGTCCAGCTGTTGATCGCGATGGACCCGTAGTGGAGCGCGGCGATGGCCCGCTCGAAGCCGGCGCCGAGCGACTTCTCGGTCGCGGGGTCGATCACCAGGTTCGCGCCGAGGGTGCCCTGGAGCTTGTCGTTGGCGTGGGTCACGGCGGCGTCCAGGAAGTCCTGGCCCGTGCCCGGCACGGTCACGACGCCCAGCACGGGGGCGAAGTACTCGGTGCTCTCCAGTGCCGTCGGATCGTCGTCGGCATCGATCTCGACGAGCAGCCGGTCGCCCAGCACGAGCGCGTCGGGGTACGCGTCGGTCGCGAGCTCCATCCGCGAGGAGGAACCGGGGTACCAGATCGGGCGCTCCGGGGCGTTGGCGTATGCGCGCCGCAGCGCTGCGCGGAAGGCATCCGCCTGGTCCCAGTCGGACGAGATGATCACGACCTGGCCGGCGATGCAGTTGTGCCCGCAGTTCTGCAGCCGCATGGTCGCGATGTGCTCGGCCTGGTAGGTGAGGTCGGCATCGGTCCAGGCGCCGGGCACGACGATGATGGGGGAGACGCCGCCGAGCTCAGCCGTGATGGGCTTCTTCAGCTGGGGGCGATCCTCACGACGTCGTCGCTTCGTCGCCGCCGCGCCCTCGCCCTTCGACGGACCCCAGACGATGGTGTCGAACGTCGCCGCCGAGCCGGTGATGTGCACGTGCACGAGTCCGGGGTGGCCCGTGAGGTAGGCGCCGACCTCGGGCCCGCCGCGGACGATGCGCAGGAACCCGGGCTCGATGAGCGGCGCGAGTGCGCGCTTGTAGACCGGCACCAGCGCATCCTGTGTCGGATTCACCTTGAGCAGAGCCGTGCGGTTATGGGCGAGCAGCTCGTAGAGCACGTCGAGCACCGGGATCGACGTCACGTTCCCCGCCCCGAGCACGAGGCCCACGCCGCCCGACTCGGTGGGCGTGCGTTGCGCGAGGCCGGCCGCTGCGCGCGCGGAACCGGGGGTGATCCCCGGTTCCAGCCAGACCTCGCCAGTGAAGCCCGACAACAGGAACCCGTCGATGCCGGTGAGGGGGAAGGCGTGCACGCGGGTGCGTCCTCCGGGCGCGCGATCGATCGCGATCCCGTCGAGCGGGTTCACACCGTTCGCCAGGCGCGAGAGGGTCTCGACATAGGCGTCGAGCGCGCCGAGCACGCTGTACGGTCCGCTGAGCCACTCTTCACCGCGCAGGGGGTGCCGCGCGTCGAGGCCCTTCGAGGCGGCGGCCGTGTGCGCCCAGTCCTCCGCGGTGGCGGCGACGCTCGTGCGCACCGCGCGCAGCAGCGTCGCCCGTTGGGCGACGGTGAGGGCAGACCAGGTGCGCGTTCCGGTCTGAAGGGCATCGACCGCGGCGTCGAGCCGTTCTCTTTCCCCTTCGCCCAGCTCGGGGGCTGCGCTTCCCGACGCGCGCTTCGAGGTCGGAGCGGAGGTGGCTGTTGTGCTCGCAGAAGTCATCGACGTCTCCTTCGGACGGGATCCCAGCTTAGGCGTCGAAGGGCTCGAGGGCATCGATGTCCGCTCGGCGCAGGTGGTAGTGGCGGAGGGTCAGCAGACTCCCGGCCATCAGCACGGCGGGCAGCGCGCTGAAGCTGAGCACGATGCCCGTGACGGCCGCGTCCGGCTGTTCGACCGTGGCGCCTGCGACGGTCGAGATGTAGCCGGTGGCCGCGAGGGTCAACGACACTGCGGTCGCACCGAGTGCGAAGCCCACGGTCTCGCCCGCGGTCCAGATGCCGGTGAAGGTGCCGGCCTGTCCCGCTCCGCTGGTGCGTTCGTCGTGCGAGATCACATCGGGCAGCATGGCCATCGGCAGCGACTGGAGTCCTGCGTAAGCGACGCCGGCCACCGCGACGGAAACGTAGATCCAGGCACCGGGTGACCAGACGGCGAAGACGAGCGATGCCGCGGCCGCGGTGAACAGCACGCTGGCCATCGCGAACGCCCGCTCCTTGCCGACCCGTCGCGCGATCACGGTCCATCCCGGGGTGGCGAGCAGTGCCGGGCCCACCAGCGCGACGAAGACGAAGGTGACCGCGTCCTCCGACCGCAGCACCCAGGTCGCCACGTACTGCGCGCCGGCGAGCATCGTTCCCGTTGCGAGCGCCTGCAGCACGAACGTCCCCAGGAGTGCACGGAAGGGCTGGCTGCGTCCGAGTGCGCGGAAGCCCGACATGTACTGGTGCCGCCAGGTCGAAGCGACGGCGGCGGCAGCGTCAGCGGTGGTGACGGGGGAGACTGCGGTGCGCTTCGCCGCCACATCCGCCGTCCGGGAGGCGATCAGCATGCCGATGCCGATCGCGATACCCGAGGCGATGCCCATCAAGAGGTAGCCCCGCACAGGGTCGTCGCCGGCATTGCGCAGTGCGGGGCCACCGGCGCCGAACAGCAGGATGGCTGCCGTCAGCACGACCACGCGCCACCCGAGCAGGCGCGTGCGTTCGTCGTAGCTGCCGGTCAGTTCCGCGGGCAGGGCGACGTACGGCACCTGGAACAGGCTGAATGCCGTCGCGGTCGCCAGGAAGGCCAGCAGCACGCTGATCGCTCCGACGACCGGTCCCCAGGAAGGCGGTACGGCGAAGGTGAGGGCGAAGAAGAGGGGCAGAGCGAGCGCACCGGTCACCATGAACCCGCGGCGCGACCCGGTGCGGGCGAGCTGGTGATCGGACGCGGCCCCGATCAGCGGGTCGATCAGCACGTCCCAGATCTTCGCCGCCGTGACGATCAGACCGGCGGCGAGGGCAGCGACACCGAGATTGTCGGTGAGGAAGTAGGTCAGCACGAGGCCCGGCAGTGTCGCATAGCCGCCAGTTCCGAGCGAGCCGATCGCGTACAGCACGATCGTTCGCGGAGAAAGACGGACGGGCGCTCGTTCGGGCCGAGCCTCGGTGCTCATCGCGCCAGTGTAGTGGCGCGATGCCGCGGGGTCAGATCAGTGAGAGCTCGCGCAGCTTCGACTCGACATCGGCATTCGACGGCTCGACGTGGTGCGAGGCATCGGGGTACACGACGACGGGGATGTTGGTGCGGCCCGAGATCTCCTTCGCCACGTCTGCGGCTGCGGGCTCGGCGACCAGGTCGACGTACGTGTACTCGACACCGAGCGCGTCGAGCTGCTTCTTGGTGCGGATGCAGTCGCGGCACCAGTCGGCGCCGAACATCGTGATGGTGTCGGAAGCAGGAGAAGTCATGCATCCAGCCTACGGCCGCGCGGATGAGGTGGCGCTGAGTGCCGGCTGGGCACACGGTGGGGCATTCCGGACTCATCCCTTGTAAGTAAGGGTGCCCTAACTTAGGCTGGGGCCATGAGTGGCGCATGCGAGCATCTGGAGGATCCCGATTGGGACGACATCGAGGGTGCCGTGCTCATCGCCGGCGACGCCGCCGACGCCGGCTTCATCGCGAGCATCGCCGCGCGGTTGCCGTGGGACGCGCAGGGCGTCGTCATCCTCGAAGCGGCGGCACGCATCCAGTTCCGACACATCGACGTCCCCGACGGGGTGTCGGTGCGCTGGCTCGTGCGTGGAGACGGAACGAGGGCGCACACGCGCGGCGAACGGCTCGCGAACGCCGTGCACGCGTGGTGTGTGGAGTGGGCATGTAGTGAGCCGCCGTCGCAGTGGACGGTGTGGCTCGGGCCGCATACTCCGCCGCATGTGGCGCGCATGGCGCGCAGTCTGCTCGGCGTCGCCAACTGACCTCACGTCGGCGGGTGGCGCACCGAACGGGTGACGATGGGCTGCTCGGGGTCTCAGCGCACCGAGGCGACGGCGGGAGCGTTCGCGCCCGCGGTGATCGCGTCGAGTGCGCGACGCAGCGACGAGCTCGACGTGTGCGCCGTGTACGGGAAGTACACGACCTCGACGCCGACCTCGGCGAACTCGCGCTCCAGGCGCAGACCCTTCTCGGTGCCGCGCCAGTCGTCGCCCTTGAAGAAGTGCGTGAACTGCACGTCGCGCCACGAGTCCATCTTCGACGGCGTCGTCTCGACGTAGACGTCATCGACGAACGAGATGTGCTTCACGATCTCCGCCCGCTCGGCCGTCGGGATGACGGGCTCGATGCCCTTCACCTGACGCAGCATCTCGTCGCTGACGACGCCAGCGATCAGAATGTCGCAGTGCTGCTTGGCGTGACGAAGAAGGTTGAGATGCCCGACGTGAAACAGGTCGAAAGCACCAACGGCATAGCCGATACGCGTCCCCATGATCTCCCCAGATCAGTAATTCCCCAGTAAGCGGATCCCCATCCGCTTCGCGACTCCCACAGCCGCGGTTCGAAAGTCTAGCAGGTCCGGGTTTCCTCCCGCATAGGAACCCGTGGAACGATGGAGGCCGCACGCGATGCGCGTGGGGGACAGGGGGCGGACGTGGGGACACCGGTCACGGTCATCGTGCCGACGTTCAACGAGCGCGACAACATCGCCGAGCTCGTGGCACGGACTGCGGTCGCGCTCGAGGGGTGGGGCGCCGAGATCCTGTTCGTCGACGACAGCACCGATGACACGGCGGCCGAGGTCGCGCGGGTGGCAGCAGATGCTCCGCTCCCCGTGCGCGTGATCCACCGCTCCGAGAACACGGGTGGACTGGGCGGCGCCGTCGTCGTCGGACTCGAGGCCGCGGCCTTCGACATCTGCATCGTGATGGACGGCGACCTGCAGCATCCGCCCGAACTCCTCCCCGCCCTGCTCGCACGATATGCGCAGGGAGACGCCGATGTCGTCGCCGCGTCCCGCTACATCGGCGGAGGGGACACGAGCGGCCTCGGCACCGCTGTGCGCTTCGGCGTCTCCCGCGTCGCGACGTGGCTGACGCGGGCGATGTTCCCGATCCGTCTCGCCCGCAGCACCGACCCGATGACCGGGTTCTTCCTGGTCGATCGCGGTCGTCTCGACCTCTCGACGCTCCAACCCCGGGGTTTCAAGATCCTCCTCGAGATCCTCGCTCGCAACGATCTGCGCATCGCCGAGGTGCCGATGGAGTTCGCCGAACGTCGACACGGCACGTCCAAGGCGAGCATGCGTCAGGGGGCGATGTTCCTCGAGCACCTCGCGCGCCTGCGCTTCGGCAAGATGTCGTTGTTCGCACTGATCGGCGCGATCGGCGCCGCGGCCAACCTCGGGATCATGTGGGCGCTGACCGCCGCAGGGGTCCCGTACATCTGGGCGGCGATCATCGGTGCCGAGGTCACGATCATCGGCAACTTCGTGCTGCAGGAGCGCTTCGTGTTCGCCGACATGCGGACCGACGCGCGCGCCCTCGGCATCCGCTTCGCCAGCTCCTTCGCGTTCAACAACATCGAGGCCGCACTGCGGATCCCGGTGATGGCTCTGATGGTCGAGTCGTGGCACATCTCGAGCGTCGTCGCGACCGGCCTCTCGCTCATCGTGGCGTTCTTCGCCCGCTTCCTGTTCCACTCGCTCGTCGTGTACGCGCCTCAGCGGCGACGCAAGGGTGAGGGCGATGGCGCCGAGCCCCCGACGGACACCGCGGCCCAGCGCGTGATCCGTGCCATCGATGCCGAGGTGATGAAGCCCGGCGAGCTCTGAGGGCGGGGCTCCTTCCGGAGCCGGTTTCGAGGGCGCTCGGCAACTCCTCTCTTGCCAGGACGGGCGAGGAGGTCCATAGTGGGCTCGTGGAATTCGAGGGCGGTCCCTCGCTGTCTCTCACCTGGGCGCATCGTGTCGAACAGTCGGCGCGCACCTGGGAGCAGAGCCACGCCAGGGGAGAGGTGCCCAGCATCTGGCCGTACGGTCTCGATGCACTGCGTGACCACGCGGCGGTCGAGGTGATCGACCTCGCCCCGCCGGGCCGCGTCGCGCGAGCTCGTGCGCGATTTTCCATGGGGCCGCGCCCCGTCGACGGTCTCACGCTGACGTGGGATGAGAACACGGCCTATCGGATGCAGACGACCCACCCGCGGACCCGATTCGCCACCGGGGTGATCTGGCTCACGGATATGGCCGAGACCGGGGAGGCACCGGCACGGATGGTCGCGATGCTCGGCAGGGCAGAGGCCGCCTGGGTGCTCAGCGACGCACAGGTCGAACCCCTGCGAACGATGCTCGGGCACGGACCGACGCGCGTGTTCGCTGTCCCTTTCGGCATCGACAGCGCGTTCTTCGTCCCGAGGTCCTATCCGGACCGGCCGCGCATCGTGAGCGTGGGGAACGACCGCGACCGCGACCCCGCCACCCTCTATGCGGCGCTCGCCCGGGTCCTCGCCATCCGTCCGGAGACCGAGGCGGTGGTTCAGACGCGGTCGGATCTCGACCCGCCGGAGGGGGTCCGGGTCGTGCGGCACATGCCGCATGCCGACCTCCGCGACCTCTACGCCACCGCGAGCGTGGTCGTCATCCCGACCCGGCCGAACCTCCATGCCTCCGGGATGACGGTCGCACTCGAAGCGCTCGCGACGGCGCGTCCTGTCGTCGTCACCGATACCCCGGGGATGGAGCAGTACGTGAGCGAGGGGCGCACCGGCCACCTCGTTCGTCCGGAGGATCCCGCCGAGCTCGCCCTCGCGCTGCTCCGGCTGCTCGACGATCCGGGACATGCCGCCGAGCTCGGGCGGAACGGCCGGATCGAGGTGGAGCGGCGTTTCACGACGCAGATCATGGTCGCATCTCTCGTGCGAGGGCTGCTGGCCCCCGCCTGACGATGCGCCGGGTGCTGCCGAGGCGCCCTAGCGCTTGGCGCCGCGTCGCTTGACCCTCACGGCGGCGCGGAACGCGTCCGCGTGAGCGCGGCCGGCGTCGGCCCAGTCGCGGCGGGAGAGATCGGGCGAGCCCGTCAGCGTGGTCGCGGACCGCCACGCCTCGACGACGGTCGGCGCATCGAGATCGCCGTCGTACATCAGCACCCACTCCGGTCCGACTTCGCGTCCGAGAGCCTCGTTCGCCTCGTTGCGGGGGACGAGGACCGGTCGGTCCATCGACAGGGCGGCGAGGACGCTGCCTGAGTTGTGCATGAAGCGGTAGGCCAGCACGATCAGGTCGGAAGAGGTCGCGAGCTGGACGAGTTCCGCATCGCTCAGGAAGTCGAGGTGGAGGTCGACGCCCGGGAGATCCGCGGTCCGCGCCCGGAGGTCGTCGCCGAGCTCAGGGGTGGACGGCCGCCCGCCGATCCGCAGGCTCAGCGTCGGCTCGACCGTCACGGCCTCGGCATAGGCGTCGATGAAGCCCTCCAGACCCTTGTAGCGACGGATGCCGCCGAACGACCCGAGCTGCCCCGTCACCCGCTCCGCCGAGGGGAACTTCGCGTACCAGCCGCGGTAATCGCCGTGCAGGATCAGGCTGTGCGGGGTGCCGGGGGTGAGCGGAGTGGTCTCGTTGATGACGATCCGGTAGTCGGTGTGGCGATCGATGAAACGCAGCAGCCACAGCCGAGGCGCGTTGTCGTCGGGGAGTTCGATGTTGTGCACGGTGCGCACCACGGCGATGCGACGAGAGAGGCGGTGTCGGAACACGAGCGCCGTCGTGAGGAGGAACTTGCCCGTGGACTTCCACCACGTGGAGCCGTGCAGCTTCGCCTCCGGCCAATGCCAGTGGAAGGCGTCGTAGCGCCCGAACAGAGCCGTCCCCCAGGAGAACCGCAGGCGAGTCAGGCCCTCCGTGGATCCGAGCGCCTCATCGAGCATCTTGTTGTACGGGTTCGTCGTCGGACGGGGGGCGCCCAGCGATTGCATCACGCGGATGCTCGATGCGGTGTCGGTCATGGTCGTGTCATCCTCCGATGGGCGACGGTACTCGTCATAGCGGCGGCCGAGGGCGGCGGCGATGGTGCCGCGGCCGCGGTGCACGAGGCGTGTTCCTCTGGCGTGGTGGGTGATGTTCGAGGTCAGGGTTCCGAAGATCCTGCGCAGGCCGCCGACGACGATCCGGGCCACGCCGCCCACCAGGGCCTTCAACCGCAGGATGCCGCGACGGATCTTCCCGTCGGTCAACGTCAGCTGGATGCGGGTGCCGGCGTTCGCGGAGCTGTATGCCCGTTGCGCCGCCCAGGCGCGGCTCAGGCGCGACGCGACGACGAGATCCTCTGTCTCCGATTCGTTGCACCACACGATCAGGCCGCCCCGACGTGCGAGCTGCCGCGAGAAGAGCGTGTCCTCCCCACCGCCCAGGCCGAGGGAGGGATCGAAGCGCAGCCCGAGTCGACGCACGGAACGGAGGTCGAGCAGCAGGTTGCCCGCGGCGGCCACCTGCAGCACGGTGCCCGTCCGTCTCGGCGGTCGCCGGAACGTGCCGGACGCGAGCAGCCACGGGTCGACGTCCTCGTCGAAGACCGAGATCACGCGGCCCATCACGGCGTCCGCACCGTGTTCGCGCCAGACCTCGATGAGCGAGGAGAGCCACGCCTCCCGAGGGATCTCGTCGTCGTCGATGAAGGCGAGGAGATCGCGATCGGCGCTTTCATCCAGGATGCGGTTGCGCGCGGCGACGATCCCCGGTGCGGGTTCGACGACGTAGCGGACAGGGAGATCCGCGTCCGCGGCGATGCTCCGCGCAGAACCCGCGGGGTCGTTGTCGACGACCAGCACATCCACCGCGACTCCGAGGTCGGCGCATTCGGCGATGCGTGCGGGGAGCGTGCGGAGCAGAGCCGCGAGAAGCTCGGGCCTCCGGTACGTGGGTACGCCGATCGTCACAGTGATCATGTCGTTCGATTCCGGTCCCCTGGTCATCCGCCCCATCCCCATGGCAGTATCGCGCCTCGACTCCGACGCCGGCTCATCGTATCGTGAACCCCCTGATACCGATCTGCGGGGGCTGCTCTCGCGTATAGTCGTTGTCCTGGGAGTCGACGTCGGTCGCGACTCTGGGGAATTCGACCGACGACCCGAGGCGATCCGTGACCCGGATCCGGGGGGAGGATCGCGTGTCAATCGAGCACGGACGGCTTGCCGTCGTCGTCGTCAACTACGCCTCGGCGCGGCTTCTGCAACGCAATCTGGTGACCGTGGAGCGCGAAGCGCGGGCGATCGACCCCGACGTGCTCGTCCTCGTCGTCGACAACTGGTCGAACGCCGACGAACGGCGTGCCGCCGGCGAAGTCGCCGACGCGCACGGCTGGCTCCTGATCGAATCGGAATCGAACTCGGGTTTCGGCGGCGGCGTCAACATCGGTGTCACGCGCGCGCTCGCCGAGGGGGCGACTGACGTGCTCGTCATCAACCCCGATGCGCACATCGACCGCGATTCCCTGCGTCGACTCGCTTCCGTCACCGCAGCCTCACGCACCACGCTCGCTTCGCCGGTCATCACGGACTCCGATGGAAGAACCTGGTTCGCCGGCATCGACCTCCTGCTCGACGACGGCACCATGCGCGCACGTCGCAAGCGCGTCGACGGCGATGCGCAGCCGTTCGAACCTTGGCTGAGCGGGGCCTGCCTGTGGATCACGCGCGAAGTATGGGAGCTCGCCGGCGGTTTCGACGACGACTACTTCCTGTACTGGGAAGACGTCGACTTCTCTCGCCGCGTGGTGTCCGCCGGTGGCTCGCTGATGCTCGTCGAAGACGCCAATGCGGTGCACGATGAGGGCGGCACGCAGCGCGCCGAACCCGAGACCTCCCGGGCGAAATCCGAGGGCTATTACTTCTACAACATCCGAAACCGGATGCTGTACGCGGTGCGTCATCTCGACGATGCCGCGGTGCAGCGCTGGCGCCGGTCCATCCCCCGCACGGCCAGAGAGGTCATCCTCCGAGGTGGGCGACGTCAGCTGATCCAGTCGGCCGCACCGATCCGGGCCTATCTTCGCGGTGTCCGCGAGGCCCGTCGGATCGCGCGGACCCACGCAACGGTCCAGAAGGGCAGGAAATGGTCGTAGACGCATATCACCGTCTCGCGCGTGCGCAGAAGGGGCACGCCCGAGGGGCACCCGCGTACTCGGTGTACGTCAACCGTCGTATCGGGCGGGTGCTCGCCGCCGTGGCCTACCGGATCGGTCTCACCCCCAACCAGGTGTCGATCATCAGCGCGGTGCACTCTTTCGTCGCGATCGGACTGATCGCGTTCGGTCCCGTGAACGTGCCCATGGGGCTGCTGATCGCCCTCCTTCTGGTGCTCGGGTATGCCTGGGATTCCGCAGACGGCCAGGTCGCACGTCTGCGCGGCGGGGGAAGCCCCCAGGGCGAGTGGCTCGATCACTTCATCGACACGATCAAGATCGCCTCGCTCCATCTCGCCGTGCTCGTCGGGCTCTACCGCGTCCTTCCCGAGACGCCTCTGCTGCTGTTGATCCCGATCGTGTTCAGCATCGTGGCCACGACCACGTTCTCCGGAATGCTCCTCAACGACCTGCTCAAGGGAAAGCACGCGGTGGCGTCGACCCATGAGCGCGGCGGCGGGACCCTGCTGCGGTCTCTCATCCTCCTGCCGACCGACTTCGGTCTCGTGTGCCTCGTGTTCGTCCTGTGGGGATGGACCCCGGCGTTCCTCGTCGGCTACGGCGCGCTCTGCGCGGCCGCCGTCCTGTTCCTGGCGCTCGCCGCGGTGAAGTGGTTCCGCGAGATCGGAAAGCTCGGGGAGGCCGCATGACCGACGAGAAGATCCTCGTGGTCTGCGCCGCCAACGTCTGCCGGTCGCCTCTGGCCGAACTCGCGTTGAGGCGGGGGCTCGGGGCGGATTCGCCCCTCTCGGTGAGCAGCGCGGGCATCCGAGCGAACGCGGGCGACCCGATCTGCGCGGTCGTGGCGTCGCTGCACGACGACGAGGAGTGGCAGACCCAAGCCCGGGCGCACCGGGCGCGACCGGTCACGGTCGAGCAGATCGAGCAGGCGAGCATCGTGCTCACGGCTTCGCGTGACATCCGTGGCGAGCTGGTGCGACTGGCACCGCGGTCGCGTGACTGGATGTTCACGATCAAGGAAGCCGCCCACCTCGGTGAGGGATTCGCGTCGTCTGCTCCGGATCGGGTGGCGGAATATGTCGCCCACCTCGACCGGGGTCGATCGAGAGCCGTTCCGTTGGCCGCGTCCGGAGGTGTCGGGACCCGCCTGCGGCAGCTCTTCGGCGGCCGCACGACCGTCGACCCGACGAGCATCGCCGATCGCCACGGAAGCCGCGGACACCTGGAGACGATCTCGGAGGTCGAGGCCTCCGTCGCGACCATCCTGGCGCAACTCGGAGGACATCGGCGACACTCTTCTTGAGCGAACACTTGCGATATTCCGGTCCTCGCACTACGATTAGCCGACGCCGCGTTCTACGCGGTTGAAGGGGACCCGAAGCCGAGGGGGCTTTGGGAACGGGGAATCTGGGTTCTGGGGAGCTGCAGTGTTCAAAGTTTCATCATGCCGTTCTGGGGACGGCTCTTCGCGCTCACTACGAGCGATGGTCGTCGCGCCGTTGGTGGCGCTCGCACTCGTCACGGCCGGCTGCACCGCAGCGCCTGGCGCGTCCGAGACGCCGGCGCCCGAAGGCACCAGCACCACCGACTGGACGCCGCCTTCCGACACGGAGACCGAAGGGCCCACCGAGGCTCCGGCGCTCACCGAGCAGAGCGGGGCGCTCGACGCACCGATCGCGCTCTCCACCGACATGGTGGTCACGATCGACAAGATCTCGACGACGACCATCAAGCCCGAGACGCCCGGCGAGTACGCCGGTTCCGCAGTCGTCGTCACGCTCTCCGTGTCCAACGACTCGAAGCGCGCGCAGAGCGTCGATTCCGCCGTCGTCAGCCTCGTCACGGACGACGGCGACATCGGCGTCTCGACCACCGCCGGTCCGAACGAGCCCCTGCAGGGCGAGCTCGCCGCCGGCGCGAAGGCCACGGGGACCTACGTCTTCATGCTCGACCCGACTCAGGGCCGCTCGGTGAAGATCAGCGTCAACTACGCCGCAGGAGAGCCGGTGGCGACGTTCGCCGGCCAGCTCTCCTGACGCGCACGCATTCTTTCGCATCACTTTCGGTCATTCATCGCACTAACTCATTTTCGAAGAAGAAAACTGGCGGCTGGGGAGTCACTATGGGGAACACATCGACCACGAGGCGGGCGCTGAGCGCGCTTGCGTCTGTCGTGACAGCGGCATTGCTCGTCGCCGGCATGACGACATTGGGTGTGCAGGCGGCGTCGGCAGACGTCCCGTCGACCCCACCGCCCCTGCTGCAGCGCGACGACAACGTCGTCACGTCGGACCCGATTCCGACCGTGCAGATCGACAACGGCTACGTCTGGTCTCAGACGACCATCGGTTCGACCGTGTACGCGGTGGGCAAGTTCGACAACGCCCGTGCGCCCCTGGCTGCCCCGGGAACGAGCCTGACGGCGCGTTCGAACGTTCTCGCCTATGACATCAACACCGGCCAGCTGCTGTCGTTCGCGCCGCAGGTGAACGGCGTGATCAAGGCCGTCGCCGCCTCGCCCGACGGAAGCCGCATCTACATCGGCGGCTCCTTCAACTCGGTCAACGGTCAGGCGCGCTGGAACTTCGCGGCCCTCGACGCCGTGACCGGTCAGCTCGTCCCCGGATTCTCGCCGTCCATCGGCGGCAGCGGCGTCTACGCGCTGGCCACCTCGGGATCGAGCGTCTACGTCGGCGGCCTGTTCACGCAGGGCAACGGAACGGCTCGCAAGAACCTCGCCGGCTTCAACGCCGCCAACGGTGCCCTGCTGAGCTGGGCACCGCAGACCGACCTCCAGGTCGACGCGATGGTCATGGACCCCGCGGGTCAGAACGTCATCGCCGCCGGCCGCTTCTCGCAGGTGAACGGCGACCTGACCATGCGCGGCACCGTCGCGCTGGACAAGACGACCGGTGCCGTCGACTCGTCGTGGGCGCTCCCGCAGACGGTCAAGAACGGCTCCAACACGGGCAGCAACTCGGGCAAGGCCGGCATCTTCGGACTCGCCGCCGATGCCACGGCCGTCTACGGCACCGGCTGGGTCTACGCCGACGCCGCCACGGGAAACCTCGAGGGCACGTTCGCGGCGGAGGCCGGAACCGGACAGGTCCGCTGGATCGCCGACTGCCTCGGCGACCACTACGGCGTCTACTCGACCGGCAAGGTCGTCTACACGACCAGCCACACGCACGCGTGCGGCACGATGAACCTGCACCCCGAGCAGAACCCGCGCACGCACCGCTACTCCGAGGCGTACACGGCCGATGCCCGCGGTTCGCTGGGCAACCAGCCCGCAGCCGGCGGCACCTATAAGAACTGGGCGGGCACCCCCGCGCCGTCTCCCTACGCCTGGACGCCCGACTGGGCCGTCGGCGTGACGACGGGCCTGGGTCAGGCCGGACTCTCCATCACCGGTGCCGGCAACATGATCTCGATCGGCGGCGAGTTCCGCTCGGTCAACAACGGTCGATTCGAGGGCCTCGTGCGCTTCTCGACGAACCCTCCGGGCGGAGCCAAGGACGGACCCCGCCTCGCCGCGGCCAACTGGACAGGCACTGCGCAGTCGTTCATTCCGGGTCGCGTCCGCGTCTCGATCCCGGCCAACTGGGACCGCGACGACCTGACGCTCACGTATGAGCTCCGTCGCACGGGCACGGCGACCCCTGTCGCCACGACCACGGCGAACGGAACCTGGTGGAACCGACCGGCCGTCATACTCGAAGACAAGACCGCCACGCCGGGGTCGCAGCAGGAGTACACGGTCGTCGCGAAGGACGGCAACGGCAACACCGTGAGCAGTCAGGCGATGTCCGTGACCGTCGCATCGGGCACGGTCTCGAGCTACACCAACGCGGTCATCACGGATAACCCGCAGCTGTACTACCCGTTGGGCACCGCGCCGCAGGACTGGGCGGGGGCGAACCCGCCGGTGTTCGGCTCGGGCGTGACGTCGTCGACCTCCGGTGTCGAGAACACCGCCACCGGCGCGTCGACCTTCTCCGGGACGAGCACGGGACGAATCTCGTCGACCGACAAGATCGCCGCTCCGACGGAGTTCTCGACCGAACTGTGGTTCAAGACGAACACGACGAACGGCGGGAAGCTTCTCGGCTACGGGAACGCGGCATCGGGTGACTCCACGAGCTACGACCGTCATCTCTACATGACGAACAACGGTCGGCTGGTCTTCGGCACGTACAACGGCAGCACGCAGACCGTACAGAACTCCACGGCGTTGAACAACAATGCGTGGCACCACGCTGTGGCCACGCAGAGCGCTGCCGGCATGAAGCTGTACATCGACGGCGCACTCGTCTCATCGGCGGCCGGTGCGACCACTGCCGAGAACTACGTCGGCTACTGGCGCGTCGGCGGGGACAACCTCAACGGCTGGCCGTCCGCGCCGAGCTCGATCAACTTCAAGGGTGCGCTCGACGAGGTCGCGGTCTACCCCTACGCGCTGACCGCTGCACAGGTGCAGACGCACTACGGCATCGGCAAGGGCTTCCAGCCGCCGACCGCCGCCTTCACCGCGACGCCGACCGATCTCGCGGTGGCGTTCGACGCCAGCGCATCCGCGCCGACCGGCTCGGCCACGATCACCGGCTACAGCTGGGACTTCGGTGACGACTCGGCGACGGCCACCGGCCAGACGGTCTCGCACACCTACACCGCTGCGGGAACCTACACGGCCAAGCTCACGGTCACGGACAGCAACGGGCTGGCCACCACGACCGAGAACCCGGTCGTGGTCCAGGCGGCGAATGTGCTGCCCACCGCCTCCTTCGAGGTCTCGGGCACCGGTCTCTCGGTCTCCGCCGATGCCTCCGCCTCCACCGACTCCGACGGCACGATCGCGTCGTACGACTGGAACTGGGGCGACGGATCGACGTCGAGCGGCCAGGTCGCCAGCCACGTGTACGCCTCGGCGGGCACGCGCACGGTGACCCTGACCGTCACCGACAACCGTGGTGGCACGGCGACCACCACGCGTGAGGCCGTCACGACCCATGCGAACCCGGTCGCGACGTTCACATCGACCGCGTCGGGGATGAACGTCGACGTCTCGGCCGCAGGGTCGAGCGCGTCCGACGGGGCGACGCTCTCCTACTCCTGGAACTGGGGCGACGGAACGCCTGCGGGTACAGGGGCGACCGCTGGTCACACGTACACCCAGCCGGGTGCGCATGACATCACCCTCACGGTCACCGACAGCCTCGGCGGTTCGGCGAGCGTCACGAAGTCCGTGACCGTTCAGGCGCAGGTGTTCGCAGCATCCGACTCGTTCGGTCGCGTCGTCTCGAGTGGCTGGGGTGCGGCTGATGTCGGCGGCACCTGGGCGCCCATGAGCGGTTCGGCCGCCGTCACCTCCGTCGCAGACGGCGTCGGCAAGGTGAATCTCACCCCGGGCGAGACCCGCGAGATGCTGTTGCAGGGCACGTCGCTCCTCGACACGTCGGCGCGGATCACCTACTCGCTGGCCTCCGGACCGTCGACGGGTGTCGCGTACGAGGGACTCGGTGCACGTCGCTCCGGTTCGAACGGCTACCGTGCGCTCGCATGGCACCGTGCGGACGGCACCACGTGGCTCGTGATCCACCGCAACGGAACGGCCATCGCCAGCACCGCGGTCGCCGGTCTCACGTGGACCGCGGGAAGCACGTTCAACCTCGCCATGGAGACCACGGGTTCCGGAACCACGACGATCCGCGCGAAGCTGTGGGCGGCCGGCGCTGCAGAGCCCGCCAACTGGCAGCTCTCGACCACGGATGCGACGCCGGCCCTCCAGGTCGCCGGAGCCCCGACGGTGTTCTCGTACCGAGCCGGCAGCGCGACCGGCACCAACCTCGCGAGCTTCGACGACTACACGCTGAAGAACCTCGGAGCCGCGACACCGCAGCCCGAGCCGCAGCCCGAGCCTCAGCCGACGAACGTCGCGCCGACCGCCGCGTTCACGGCGACGGCCACGGGCCTGACCGTCAACGTCAACGGCGGAGCGTCGACCGACTCGGACGGCACCATCGCCTCCTACGCCTGGAACTTCGGAGACGGAACGACAGGCACCGGAGCGACGAGCTCGCGGGCGTACACGGCGGCGGGCACCTACACGGTGACCCTCACTGTGACGGACGACAAGGGCGCGACCAACACCGCCACCCAGCAGGTCACGGTCACGGCACCTCCTGTCGAGCCGCAGCCTGAGCCCAACCCGGCAGCGCTGGCGAGCGATGAGTTCGACCGCACCGCTGGTCCCGGCTGGGGGAGCGCGGTCACCGGCGGTGCCTGGAGCATCGCCGGAGGCTCGCAGGCGGCGGCGACCGTCGCCGACGGCCAGGGCAAGCTGAGCCTGGTCGCCGGAGACACCCGTCACGCGACGCTCAACACGACGTCGATCGGTGATGCCCTCCTCGAGACGCAGTTCCGCGTCGATCAGGCTCCCGCCGCCGGGGGCGCCTACATCGGAGTCATCGCCCGTCAGACGGCCGCGGGGAAGTACTTCGCCCGCGCGTGGCTCCGTCCCGACGGAACCGTGTGGCTCGTGGTCCACCGTGAAGGGACCGTGGTGCTCACGCAGGCCGTGCCCGGGCTGGTCTGGGCGGCGAACACGTCGTACAGCCTGAAGGTGTCGGTCACCGGGTCGACCTCGACCGCCATCTCGGCGAAGATCTGGGCGACGGGTACCACCGAGCCGGCGAACTGGCAGATCAACGCGACGGATGCGACGCCGCTGGCTGCGGGAGCGGTCGGCCTCAGCGGCAACCGGTCGGGCAGTTCGACGGCGCCTCTGAACGTCTCGTTCGATTCGTTCCGCGTCACCGCGCCCCAGTAAGATCCTGACGCATGGCCACTGCTGTTCCGATCGCGCTCCTCGCCGTCGGAGGAATCGCAGCAGTGGCCATCGTCGTGTTCGTGCTCCGGCTGATGCCGCGCACCGCTTTCGTGGCCTGGGCGTGCGTGCTCTTCTTCGTGCCGCTCTGGGTCGGCGTCAACGTCGGCTTCTACTGGGCGGCGATCACGCTGCTCACGGCTTTGATGATCATCGTGAACTGGTCCGTCGTCCCTCTGCGGGCCGCGGATGCCTGGGTCGTGGCGTTCATCATCGTCATCGTCGGACTCTACGGCTTCGGCTCGGTGGACCTCCCGTCTCTCGTCGCCGCGCTGCTCGAGTGGGTCATTCCCTACCTCTGGGGGCGCGTCGTCCTCGCCCGCATCGCGCCGGGGTGGGTCACGTCGACGATCGCCGTGGTCGCGATCATCGCCGCAGTCCTCGGCATCGTCGAGTTCTTCACGTCGTTCAACCCGTTCGTGCTGATCCCGGGATCGGGCGTCATCTACGACACCTGGAGCCCTCTGCAGGAACGCGGTGGGGTCTTGAGGGTCGAAGGCGCCTTCGGGCATTCGATCGCCCTGGGAGCGGCCCTGGCGATGTCGTCGGCGTTCATCGTGGCGACGAAGTGGCGTCTGGTCCCGAAGATCGGCGGCGTCGTACTCATCGCCGTGGCGACGGTCCTGACGTTCAGTCGCGCGGGCCAGCTCACCCTCGTGCTCACTCTGGTGCTGTCCACGTTCCTGATCGTCGGGGTGTCCACCCGGTTCCGGGTCGCGATCGTCACCGCCGGCGTCATCGGCACCGTCATCGCGATCCCGATCATCGACTCCGTCTTCGGGGCGGCGGGCGACGAGGCCGACGGCAGCGCGGACTATCGGACCGACCTCCTCGTGCTTCTCCAGCAGGTGCAGCTCTTCGGCAATCCGGGGGACTGGCATTCGCTCGTCTCGGGTGACTACTATCTGGGCTACTTCGCGCGCTCCGTCGACAACGCCCTCGTCCTCACCCTGCTCCGCTACGGCTACGTGCCGACCCTGCTCATCATGGCGGCGATCGTCTGCGCGGCGATCATGACCGTGCGACGTTCGACCCGGAGCCCGGCGTCCATCGCCGTCGTCGGGCAGTTGCCGAGCCTCGTGGTGGTCGCGCTGATCACGCAGTACAGCATGTTCCTCTGGTTCTGCGTGGGGCTCGCGATCACGTGGGCCCGCGATGCCGACGCGCTCGGCGGAGTGCACGAGGGACCTGCGGAGATACGGCGGGGATCGCTCGAGCCTTCGCGCCCGCCCCGTGGCACCGTGGAGCGCCCTGCACAGTCATGAAGTCGTGGAATCGAACACTCCTCTAGAATCGAAGTCTGAGGGGGAATGGGGAGTCATGGGCGAGAGCCGGGTGAGTCTGCGCGTCATCGCCAGCTCGTTGCGCAAGTTCTGGTGGATGGTCGTGCTCTTCGGGGTCGTCGGGGCCGCGGGTTCCTACGGTTACGCCTCGCTGCAGACCCCGCTCTTCCAGGCGACGACCTCGCTCTACTTCGCTCTCAATCAGGGCACCAGTGCCTCCGACCTCAACCAGGGCTCTGTGTACACGCAGAGCCAGATGCTCTCCTTCGCGCAGCTCGCGACGAGTTCACGGGTGCTCGATCCCGTCATCGAGGAGCTCGGCCTCGACACGACGCCGCGCGCTCTCGCGCGTGACATCGAGGTCACGATCCCGCAGAGCACCGTGACGCTGCGCATCACGGGGATCACCGATGATGCGAAGGCGGCCGCCGAGCTGGCCGACGCCGTGGCCGAACAGCTCATCATCGTGGTCAAGGATGTGGCACCGAAAGACCCGCAGGGCGAATCCACGATCACCGCTCAGGTGATCGATGACGCCGTCGTGCCCGAGTTCCAGTTCACGCCGAGCAAGCCTCGCGACGCCCTCCTCGGAGGGTTCCTCGGTGGCGTCCTCGGACTCGCCATCGCGGCGTTGATCGGTGTGCTCGACACCCGCATGCGCACCGAGGAGACGCTGACCGAGGCGGGCGGCGACCCTGTGCTGGGCGTGGTCTCGAAGTCTCCGTTGTTGGCCATGCGAGGTATCGCTGTGGCCCAGGAGCCACTGGGCCACACCTCCGAGGAGTTCCGTCGCATCCGCTCGGCGCTCGCCTACGCGAACGTCTCCTCACGGGTGAAGGTGTTGCTGGTGACGTCGGGCATGCCGTCCGAGGGCAAGTCGACAATCTCGGTGAATCTCGCCATGACACTCGCCGGGCTGCGCAACTCCGTCCTGCTGATCGACGCCGACATGCGGCGGCCGCGGGCTCACGAGCATGCCGGCATCGACGGCTCGATCGGACTCACGAGCGTGCTGCTCGACGAGGTCGAGTTCGAGGTGGCCAAGCACAGCGTGGCAGACAGCACACTCGACATCCTCCCCGCCGGCACCATCCCGCCGAATCCTGCGGAGCTGCTCACCTCCGCTCGCATGGCGCAGCTGCTCGACTTCGCTGCGGCGGAGTACGACTACGTCGTGATCGATTCTCCGCCGATCCTGAGCGTGGCGGACGCGAACCTCTTCGCCACCCAAACCGACGGCGTGATCCTCGTGGTCGATGCGACCAAGACCCGTCGCGCCGCCCTCGCGAAGAGCGTCAAATCGCTCGAATCGGGTGGCGCGCGCATCCTCGGCACCGTCCTGAACCGTGCTCGTCCGGATCGACACCGCAGCGAGTACTACAGCGACTGACGCGATGCCTCGACGCGGAGACACCGCGCAGGCGACGGAGTATATCGGTGTGGCGCTGTGTTCGTTTGTCTTTGCCCCGGCAGCCGGGTATTCTTCATGAGTTGCGAGGGGGACTCGCTCTTTGCTGCCGGGGTCTAAACTGCGGCGGAGATGCGGGGTGATCGTGAATCTGCCCCAGAAGACGGTGACATCGTGTCCACTCCGTTCCTCGATCTCGCATCACGCGAGTCCGCGACTCCGCCTCGGCGACGCTCTCGAAAGCTCCTCGCGGGTGCACTGACGGCCACCCTTGCGCTCACTGCCGCGCTGACAACCGTTCCGTCGTCGGCATTGGCCGACGACGCCGTGACTCTCGCACAGTCCCAGGTATCGGCGGACACTCCGGTCATCGACGATGATATGGATCGCGCCGTCGGCTCCGGATGGGGCTCGTCGCCCGAGGGTGCCTGGCGCGTCGTGGAGGGAACGGCGAGCGTGACCGGCGCGCAGGCCCTGCTCGCGAGTCGTAAGCCCGGGATCACCGCTCGAGCGACCGTCGACGGTGTCGCCGCGACCGACGTGGACAGCCGCTTCTCACTGACCGTCCCCGAGCTTCCGGTCGGAGGGCCGCTCTACCTCTCCCAGGCTGTCCGCGTGTCCGGTGCCGACTCCTATGGGGTGCGTGTGCGCGTGCATCCTGACGGCTCGGCCTATGTGTCGATCGTGCGCCTCACTGACCTCATGCGCGTGCAGCATCTCAGTGAGCGCAGGCTCCCGCTCATGGTGACGGGCGACACGACGTTGATCGTGGCGCTCAGCGTCACCGGCACGAGCCCGGTGGAGTTGGGCGCCAAGGCCTGGGAATCGGGCGCTGCGGAGCCGACTGACTGGCTGGTGACCTACTCCGACGATTCGGCTGACCGGATCCAGGCAGCGGGTGGCTACGCCTTCTCGCTCTACACGTCTTCGGGTGCTCGGACCGCCGTTCCGGTCGGAATCGACGACGTCTCGGTCACCACGCCCACCACGGTGCCCGAACCTTCCACCGAGCCCACGCCGGAGCCGACGCCCACGCCGGAGCTGACGCCTGCGCCGGAGCCGACGCCTGCGCCGGAGCCCACGCCTGCGCCGCAGCCGACACCTGCGCCGGAGCCCACGCCGGAGCCGACACTATCCCCGTCGCCCGAGCCGACGGCCT